>JBBSUZ010000166.1:0-7139 GCA_038233965.1 Rhodothermales bacterium
CTGCACCGCGCCGACCGCGTCGTGACCGTCTCGGAGCCGCTGCGCCGCGACCTGCTCGCCATCGCGCCGACCGCCCGCATCGACGTCGTCCGTAACGGTTTCGACCCGGCAGACTTCCCCGACCCGCCGCCGCCCGTCCGCACGGACCGCTTCGAACTGGCCTACGTCGGCTCGCTCTACGCCGTGCCCGAGACGCTGCTCGACGCGCTCGGCCGGCTGCACGAGAGGGGAGAGGACGTCACGTTGCGCGTCGTCGGGTCCGTTCCCGAGGGCGTCCACGAGGCGGCGGCACGCCGGGGCGTCGTGGTCGAGATCGAGCCCGCCGTGCCGCACGCCGGGGCCGTCGACGTCATGCGCCGCGCGGCGCTCCTGCTGCTCGTCGTCGAGGCGTGGAGCTACGCCGCGGGCGTCGTGCCGGGCAAGACGTTCGAGTACCTCGCATCGGGCCGGCCCGTGCTCGGAATCGGCCCCGTAGACGGCGAGGCGGCACAGATCGTCGCTGCGGCCGGTGCTGGCGAGACCGTCGCCCACGGCGACGTCGACGGCGTCGCGCGCCTGCTCTCGGCGCACCGCGCGGCATGGGCGGCCGGCCAACCGCTCACTGGCGCCGCGCCCGGTGCCATCACCGAGTACGCCCGGCCCGCGCAGGCCGCGCGCGTCGCCGACCTGCTCCGGAGCCTCTGATGGCGCGCCCGCGCGTTCTGCTCGTCGCCCCGGCGCTGTCGTCGTTCGTCCGCGACGACGTCGAGATGCTCGGCGAGCGCTACGACGTCGTGCCGTTCGCCTTCGGCACGGGCGGCGCCGGCGCGCTCGCACGCGGGCTCGTCCGGCAGGCCGCGTGGCTGCGCGGGCAACAGGCGGACCTCGTGGTCGGCTGGTTCGCGGATTACCACATGGCGCTGCCGGTCCGGTGGGCGGCGCGGCGCGGGATTCCGGTCGCGGTCGCGCTCGGCGGCTACGACGCGGCCTGCCTGCCCGCGCTGAGTTACGGCGTCTTCTGCAGCCGCTGGCGCGCGCCCATCGCCCGCGACGTCCTGCGCCGCGCGAGCCTGCTGCTGCCCGTGGCCGGCGCGCTCGTCGAGAGCACGAACGCCTTCGCGCCCGGCCCGCCGACGCGGCAGGGCGTCCGCGCCCACGTCCCCGGACTGACGACGCCCATCGCCGTCGTCCCGACCGGATACGACGCCTCGGCGTGGCCTGCGGGACCGGCCAAGCGCATGCCGCGCGTCGTCTGCGCCGCCCTCGTCGGGTCCGAGCGGACGTACTGGATCAAGGGCCTCGACCTGCTCGCCGACGCCGCGCGCCGGCTGCCTGGCGTCGCGTTCGAGGTCGTCGGCGTCGCGCCGGAGATTGCGGCATCAAAACAGGCGAGCCTGCCGCCGAACGTCGTGCTCAGCCCGCCTGTCACGCGCGAGGCGCTCGCGGACGTCTACGTCTCGGCCGCCGTCGCCCTGCACGTTTCTCGCTCCGAGGGTCTGCCGAACGCGCTCTGCGAGGCCATGCTCTGCGGCTGCATTCCGGTCGTGAGCCGCGTCGGCGCGATGCCCGAGGTCGTCGGCACGACGGGCGAGATCGTGGACGTCCCGGACGGCGCGGCCGTCGCCGTGGCCGTCGAGCGGGCGCTGGCGCGGACCGACCGCGACGCCCCGCGCGCGCGCATCGCGACCGAGTTCTCGCGCGAGCGCCGCCGCCGCGAGCTGTTCGACCACCTCGGCCGGCTGATGGGCTGATGCGTCTGAAGGTTGAACCAGACGGACGAGGCAGCCGTGTTCGATCTACCCACGACTCTCTAAATTTGTCATCCTGAACTCGTTTCAGGATCTGTAGTTGTCAGCGCCGATGAAAAGCAGATCCTGAAACGAGTTCAGGATGACGTTGTGGGAGGGGAGTGGTAGACGAGTGCTGGCCTTTCGTATCCGTCCTCAGTTCGTCCCGCCATCGGCTCGTCGCTGCGGAGACGCGCCATGGCACGTCTCTACGAAAGGCGCGCCGTGCGGGCGGACGGGCAGCGCGATCTTGCCCGATTCCCCGCGACCCGCTCCATGCCGCCCACCCCGCCCCGACCCTGGCGGCTGCTCGTGCTCACGAGCGGCGGATGGAGCCACGCCTCGTCCCGCATCCGCGCCGCGCAGGTCGCGCCCCTGCTGGACCCACCGTTCCGCGTGACGTGGCGTCCGCGCGTGGCCGACGGTGGGAGCGCGCTCGGGCGGGCGATCGCCAAGCGATGGAATACGCTCCGGCGCGCGGCCCACATCGCGCTCGGGCGGGCCGACGTCGTGTTCGCGCAGCGGATCGCGCTCGCGCCGTGGCAGTTGCGCCGCCTCCGCGCGCGCCGCATCCCGCTCGTCTATGACGTCGACGACGCGCTTCACCTCGACGCGCCCGAGGCGACGGCCCGGATGGTGACGGCCGCGGCCCGCGTCGTCGTGAGCACGCCCGCGCTCGTCCCGTTCTGCGAGGCGCACGGAAAAACGCCCGCCGTCATCCCGACGCCCGTCGACACCGACCGCGTGACGCCTGCCGCCGCTCCGCCCGACGTGTTCACGGTCGGCTGGATGGGCTCGCCATGGACGTCGCCCTACCTCGACGCGCTCGCCCGCCCGCTCGCCGACCTCGGCCGGCAGCGCGAGATCCGCGTCCTGCTCGTTGGTGCCGCGCCCGACGCGCTATCCGGACTCCCGAACGTCGAGCGCGTCGCGTGGTCCTTCGACGCCGAGCCGGACGTGCTGCGGCGCATGTCGGTCGGCGTGATGCCGCTGCCGGACGACGACTGGACGCGCGCAAAGGGCGGCTACAAGCTGCTCGCGTACATGGCCGCCGGCCTGCCGTGCGTCGCCTCGCCCGTCGGCGTCAACCGCGAGATCGTCGAGCCCGGCGCGACCGGCTTCTGGGCGACGACGCCCGCCGAGTGGACCGAGGCGCTGCTGACCCTGTGCGACGACGCGGACCTGTGGGCGGCGATGGGGCGGGAGGGACGCGCCCGCGCCGAGCGGACCTATAGCCGCGACGTCTGCGCTGCGGCTCTCCGCGACGTGCTCGTCGGGGCCGTCACCGAGGGCGTCTCCTCATGAGCGCGCCTCCCACCACGAAGCCGTCCGGCGCGCTGCGCCGGCTCGCGACGCAGAGCGGGGTCTACGCCCTCGGCAACGTCGCGGCGAAGGCGAGCGGGCTGCTCATCGTCCCGCTCTACCTCAACCTGCTCACGCAGGACGCCTACGGCTATCTCGGGCTGCTCACGGCCGTCGCGCTCGTCGGGCTCCCGCTCGCCGGCGTCGGCCTCACGACGGGCCTGCTCGCCTTCCCCGCCGCGCCCGCCGCCGGCGCCGAGACGCGCCGCGCGCTCCCGTTCACGACGCTCGCGACGAGCGCCGCGCTCGCCGCCGCCACCTTCGCCGTCCTGTGGCTCGCCGCGCCCTGGCTCGCCGAATGGCTGCTGGACGACGCTCGTCAGACCGGCCTCGTCCGCCTGGTCGCCGCCTACGTCGCCGCCAAGGTCCTCTCGGCGACGCCGCTCATGCTCATCCGCGCCGACGAGCGCGCGGGCCTGTACGTCGCCGCCAGCCTGCTCGAGACCGTGCTGCTGGCGGGCGGGACGTACGTGCTGATGGCAACCTACCAGATGGGCCTGAGCGGGGCGGTGTGGGCGCTCGCGCTCTCGGCCGGCGCCAGCGCGGCCGTGCTCACGATTGGCACGCTCGCGCGCATCGAGTGGCGGCTGGACCGCGCGCTCGTCTCCAAGCTGATCCGCTTCGGGGCGCCGCTCGCCGTCAGCGCCGTCGCCCTGCCGATCGTCCACGTCGGCGACCGGTTCGTGATCAAGTGGCTCGTCGGCGCGGGCGAGGTGGGCGTGTACGACCTCGCGGCGCGGCTCTCGGGCGTGCTCAACATGCTCGTCGTGCAGAGCTTCCAGCAGGCCTTCGCGGTCGTCGGGCTCAAGGAGCTGCGCGAGGGCGGGGACTTTTTCCGGCGGACGTTCCGGCACTACGCGGTCGGGGCGGGCGGCGCCGCGCTGGGGCTGTCGCTCGTCGCCCGCGACCTCATCGGGCTCGTCTCGCCCGGCGAGGTCTACCTCCGCGCGGACCCGATGGTGTTCGTGCTGAGCCTCGGCTTCCTCGCCTACGGGCTGTACATCGTGTTCGCCAACGTCCTCTACGCCGCGACCGCGACGCGCGTCGTGGCGGCGACGCTCGTCGCCGCCGTCGTGGCCAACATGGGGCTCAACGTGCTCGCCGTGCCCGCGTTCGGCGGCTTGGGCGCGGCCGGCGCGACGCTCATCGCCTACACGCTCATGGCGGCGCTCACGGCCGTCGCCGCCAACCGGCGGACGCACATCGCGTACCCGTGGTCCGCGCTCGTCCGCTGCCTCGGCATCGTCGTCGCGCTGTGGGCCGTCGCACAGGTGTCGGTGGACTGGCAGGTCTGGCCGCGGCTCGCGTTCCGCGGCGCGCTCGTCGCGCTGTACCCCGTGTTCGTGTACGCGCTCGGCGTGTACGACCGCGAGGAGGTCCGGGCGCTGCTGCGGCGTCCGGCCCGTCTGCTCGGCCGCGGCGGCCCGCCACAGAGGGACGCCTGATGCTCGGCCGCCTCTTCCGCCAGTCCAGCGTCTACACGCTCGCGAGCGTCGTCGGCAAGCTCTCGGGCGTCGTCGTGACGCTGTACTACGTCAACCCGGCGTACCTCTCGAAGGCCGACTTCGGGACGTTCGACTACCTGCTGTCGGTCGTGATGCTGGCGCTCCTCGTGGCCGGGGCCGGGCTGCCGCTCGGCATCCTGCGCTTCGCGACGGCCGAGGGCGTGAGCGACCGCGACCGCGCCGCCGTCCCGATGACGGCCCTCGCGATCGCCCTCGCGGTGTCGGGGACCGTCGCCGCGCTCGTCTGGGCTGCTGCGCCCGAGATCGCGACGTGGCTGCTCGAGGACGTCGGCCGGGCGGGGCTCATCCGGACGCTCGCGCTCTACGTCGCCTGCAAGACCGTCGCCGACGTCGCGTATCAGGAGCTGCGCCGGCGCGAGCGGCCCGGCCTGTACGTCGCGATGACGGCGGCCGAGATGATCCTGCAGACGGCCTTCGTCGTGTGGTTTCTCGTCGGGTTGCGGCTGGGCCTGGCGGGCATCCTGTGGGGCTACCTCGCCGCCGCGGCGATCCTCGCGACGGTCTCGACGGCCGTGCTCGTCGCCCGCGTCGAGCGGCGCGTATCGCTCGCGCTCGTGCGCCCGATGGTCGCGTTCGGGCTGCCGCTCGTCGTGTCCGGGCTCGCCGCGCGCTTCCTCTACGCCGGCGACCGCCTCGTCATCCTGCACGTGCTCTCGCCCGACGCCAACGCCGTCTACGCGTGGGCCGCGCGCTTCGGCGGCCTCGTCGGCGCGTTCCTCGTGCAGGGCTTCCAGTCCGCGTTCACCGTGCTCGGGCTGAAGGCGCTCGACGGGACGTCCGGAGGGGGCGGGGCGCCTGCGCTGCACCGCCGCGCGTTCCGTCACTTCTCGGTCGTCGCCGGCTTCGCCACGCTCGGCCTCGCCCTCGCCGTGGACGACATCAGCCGCGCCGTCACGCCGGACCCGAGCTACGCCGCCGTCTCGGGCCTCGTCGCGCTCATCGCCGGCGGCTTCGCGTGGTACGGCCTCTACGTCGTCACCGTGACGGTCCTGTTCTCGGCCGGGCGGACGCGTGCCGTCGCGGGCGTGGCGCTGGCCGCGGCCGGGCTGAACCTCGCGTTGAACCTCGCGCTCGTGCCGCGCATCGGCATCGCCGGCTCCGCGTTCGGCACGTTCGTCGCGTACGTCGTGCTCGCGGGCTGGACGGGCGCGCAGGCCGAGCGCATCGCGCGCGCGCACTACCCGTGGCGTGTGCCGGTCCGGCTGACGCTGCTCGTGGCCGCGCTGTGGGTCGTCGCGCAGCCGACCGACGCGTGGGCCCTCGGGCCGCGCGTCGCCGCGCGCGCGGGCCTTCTGGCGCTGTATCTGCCCGCGCTCGCCGCGCTCGGCGTCTACGGCCGCGCCGACCTCGACGCCGGCCGCGCCATCGTACGCGGGCTGATGCGCCGCAACACACCGCCGGGCGCGCGTTGACGCACCGTCCGGGTGTGCTAGATTGGCCGTCCGGCCCCCGGACACGCGGTGCGGCCCTCACTCTTTCAGAGCAAATCCCATGGCAACAGGAGATTCCGGCAGCGCACTCGGCATGGTCGAGACGAAGGGCCTCGTCGGCGCGATCGAGGCGGCGGACGCGATGGTCAAGGCGGCCCGCGTGACGCTGATCGGCAAGGAGCAGATCGGCGGCGGCTTCGTGACCGTCATGGTCCGCGGCGACGTCGGCGCGGTCAAGGCGTCCACCGACGCAGGCGCGGCGGCCGCCGAGCGCGTCGGCGAGCTCGTCTCGGTCCACGTCATCCCGCGTCCGCACGCGGAGGTCGAGGCGATTCTCCCGGGCTGACCCGTGGCGCTCCCCTCCTCGATCCCGCCCGGCTCGGCCCTCGGCCTCGTCGAGACGCTCGGCCTCGTCGCCTCGATCGAGGCGGCGGACGCCATGCTGAAGGCCGCCGACGTCCGCCTCGTGCGCAAGCACAAGGTCGACGCGGGCATGATCTCGCACATCGTCGTCGGTGAGACGTCGGCCGTCCAGGCCGCCGTCGACGCCGGCCGTGCGGCCGCCGAGCGCGTCGGGCGTGTCGACGGCGCGCTCGTCATCCCGCGCCCGTCCGACGACGTCTGGTCCGCCATGCTCGGCATCCGCGTCGGCGCGGACGCCCCGGCGCCCGACGACGACACAGCCGACACGGACACTGCCGAGGACGACGCGGCCGACGGCCCGCCGTCCGGGCCCGTCCCGGCCACGGCCCCGCCCGACCGCGACTACGACGCGATGTCGGTCCGTGCCCTGCGCACGATCGCGCGCGAGCGCGACGACGTGACGCTGCACGGCCGCGCCGTCGCCACGGCGTCCAAGGACGACCTCGTCGCCGACCTGCGCGCCGCCGACCCCCGCTGAGCGCGACTCCGCCCGGCGGCCCCGCCGCCGGGACATGCCGATTCCGCATCGGCCGCCCGTGCGACGGCGAGGGCGGCCCGAACGTCCGCATGATGGCGGTCTCGCTCGTGCTCGCGGTCGGCATGTGGTTCACGTTCGGCCTGCGCGAGTCGTA
>JBBSUZ010000167.1:0-7102 GCA_038233965.1 Rhodothermales bacterium
CGGCGAGCGCGTCGAGGACGAGGCCTGGCGTGAGGACTTCGGGCAGCAGGCGCGGCGCGGCCGTGCCGCCAGCGTACCACACGTACATCGGCACGCCCGAGCGCCCGAAGCGCGTCAGCAGGGCGGTGACGGCCGGGTCCGAGTTCGTCCAGTCCGCCTTCATCCGGACGACGCCGGCGCGCTCGAACGCGGCCGTGACGGCGGCCGTGCTCAGCGACGTCCGCTCATTGACCTGGCACGAGAGGCACCACGCAGCCGTGGCGTCGATGAACAGCGGCGTGCCCGCTGCGACGACCGCCTCGGCGCGGGCGGCGTCGTAGGGCTCCCAGCCGTCCGCCGCAGGGGCGCGCAGGCCCAGCCCGACGACCGCGACGGCCGCCATCACGGCGACGGCGGCCGTCACGCGCGACACCACGAGGGCACGTCCGGAACTCTGCGCCCAGCGCCCGACGATCCAGCCGGCGAGCGCCACGAGCACGAGCGCGAACAGGAGCGCGCCCGCGCCGTTGACGCCGGCCTGGTTGGCGAAGACCCAGACGAGCCACGCGACCGTCGCGAGCAGGGGGAAGGCGAGCGCCTGGCGGACCGTCTCCATCCCCGGGCCCGGCCGCGGCAGCTTGGCCGCCAGCCCCGGAATGAACGCGAGCGCCACGAGCGGCAGCGCCATCCCGACGCCCAGCGCCGTGAACACGGCGAAGGCGACGAGCGTCGGCTGCGCGAGCGCGAAGCCCAGCGCCGCGCCCATAAATGGCGCCGTGCACGGCGTCGCGACGACCGTCGCGAGCACGCCCGACGCGAACGCACCGCGGACGCCCGTCCCGCGGTCGAGGGCGCCGCCGGCCGACGCGAGGCGCCCGCCGATCTCGAACACGCCGAGCAGGTTGAGCGCCAGCCCGGTCATCAGGACGGCCAGGAACGCGATCACAGGCGGGCTCTGCAACTGGAAGCCCCAGCCGAGGCTCGCGCCGCCGGCGCGGAGCGCGACGAGCGCGCCAGCGAGCGCCCAGAACGACGCCACGACGCCCGCGCCGTAGGCCAGCCCGGCCCGACGCTGCGTGCGGGCGTCCGCGCCGCCGGCGAAGCTGAGCAGCGTCAGGCTCAGCACCGGGAAGACGCACGGCATCACGTTGAGCAGGCTCCCGCCGAGGAACGCCAGCCCGAGCGCTGCCCACACGCTGCCGCCCGGTCCGCCGGCCACCGCGGCTCCTCCGGCGACATCTGCGCGGATCATCACGGCCCGCGTGCCAGGCGCGACGAGCACACCCGTCAGTGCGGCGGGCAGCCGGTCGCCGGCGACGAGGTCGACCGTCCACCCGTCGCCGTCGCGCGCGAACGTCTGCGCGGCGGCGTGGTCGATCGCGCCCGTCGTGTCGGGGAAGAACTGGGCGCCTGCGAGGTCCGCCCCGGCCGGCGGGACGACGCGCAGCCGGAGCGTCTCGCCCGTCCGCGTGGCCGACGACGTCCAGCCGGCGCCTTCGGACGGAAGCGCGGCGACGGACGCGTCGAGCGCGCTCGACCGGCGCGTCTCGCTCGCGACGGGGAGGGTCAGGCGGACCGTCGTGCGGGCGGGCAGGCAGACGTCGGCGCAGATGAGGAAGCGGACGTCGGCGACGATCTCGAGCGGGCCCGTGGCCGAGGCGGGGACGGCGAGGCGCGTCAGGAAGTCGGTCGTGCCGCTGTGCGCGTACGACGTCAGCCCGGCGAGGTCGATGCGCTCGGGCGCGGGAAAGCGCAGCGGGCCGGCCGTCGCTCCCGCCGGGAGCGTCCACTCGGCGCGGACGGGCAGGCCCGAGTCGCCGGGGTTCGACCAGTAGACGTGCCAGCCGGGCTCGGCCGCGATGCGGACCGCGAGCCACGTCGAGTCACCGGCCGCGAGGGCGTCGGCCCCGGCGACGAGGCTCACCTCGGCGTGCGGCGTCGGGTTGTTCGGGTCGACGGGCTGTGCCTGCGCCGTGGCGGCGAGCAGGACGGCGGCGACGAGGACGGCGGGGATGAGCGGGCGCATCGGATCGGGGCGGACTGAGTCAAGGAACGCCCGCGCGCCGGCGTTGTGCGTGGATCGCCCGGCAAGACGCTATCTCCGCCAGACGACGAGCGCGATGCCGCCGAGCGTCAGCACGGCCGCGCCGGCGACACGCAGGCCGGGCTGCTCGCCGAGCACGGCCGCCCCACCGAGGGCCGCCAGCAGCGGGACGCTCAGTTGGGCCACGGACGCCGTCGTCGCCCGGAGATGCGGCAGCACGGCGTACCACGCCGCATACCCGAGCCCCGACGTGACGGCCCCGGACGCCACGGCCAGCGCCACGCCGGCACCGTCGAGGTCGCCGTGGCCCGTTCCCGTCGCGACGAGCGCGAGGCCGACAGCGACGGGCGCGGCGCGCAGGAAGTTGCCCGCCGTCGCCGCCGTCGCATCGGTGGACGTCCGGCCGCGGAGCGAGTAGACGCCCCACGCCGCGCCGGCGACGGCCATGAGCACGGCCGCCCCGAGCGGCGGCGCCCCGACGCCGGGCGCGACGAGCACGACGAGCCCGGCGAGTGCGAGCGCGAGACCGGCCGTCTGCACCGCCCGCAGCCGCTCTCCCGTCGCGACGCCCCAGCCGATCATCGTCGCCTGGACGGCCCCGAACAGGACGAGCGCGCCCGTCCCGGCTGGGAGCGCGAGGTAGGCGAGCGAGAACGCGGCCGCGTAGACGAGGAGCGCGGCGGCCGAGACGCCGTCGCCCCCGATGCGCCCGCGCCGCGCCGCGACGAGCCCGCCGAGCACGACCGCGCCCGACGCGAGACGGACGGCCGTGAACGCGAGCGCGTCCGCATGACCGACGGCGAGGGCGAGGCGGGCGAGGACCGAGTTGGCGGCGAAGGCGACCATCACGAGCGCCGCCGCCGCGACGAGCGTCGGCCCGGAGCGCTGCGGCATCAGTAGCCGCGGGCGCGGTCGTCCGAGCGGCGCGGGTCGGCCGACGCCGTCAACTCGCGCGTGCCGTCGGGGCGGGTGACGACGCGGATGCAGTTGGCCGCGCCAAAGCGGTCCGTCGCCTCGACCGTCCAGCCGAGCCCGCGGAGCGCGTCGAGCGCGGGCGTCGGGACGCCGGCCTCGGCGTACATCACGTCGGGCAACCACTGGTGGTGGACGCGCGGGCGGGCGGCCGCCTCCTGGACGCCGAGCCCGTCGTCGAACACGCCCAGGATCACCTGCGCCACGGTCGAGATGATGCGCGGACCGCCCGGCGATCCGCACACGAGCGACAGATCCCCGGCCGCGTCCTCCATGATCACCGGCGTCATCGAGGACGCCATGCGCCGCCCCGGCGCGACCGCGTTGACCTCGCCCTGCACGAGGCCCCACACGTTCGGCAGGCCCGGCGCGGTCGCGAAGTCGTCCATCTCGTCGTTCAGCAGGAAGCCCGCACCGCCGACGACGACGCGTGAGCCGAAGTAGTCGTTGAGCGTCGTCGTGAGCGCGACCGCCCCGCCGTCGGCGTCCACGACCGAGAGGTGCGTCGTCTCGGTGTGCTCGCGCAGAACGGGCTCGCCTGCGGCGACGTCGAGGCTCGGCGTCGCGCGCGTCGGGTCGAACGTCGCCATGCGCCGGGCGACGTAGCTCGGTGCGACGAGCCCCGACGCGGGCACGCTCACGAACGCCGGGTCGCCGACGTAGCGGGCGCGGTCGGCGAACGTGCGGCGCAGCGCCTCGCCGAAGACGTGGAGCGCGCGCGGGCTCTGGCTGCCCCACGCGGCGATGGGGTACGGCTCGAGCGCGCCGAGCACCTGCAGCAGCGCGATGCCGCCCGACGACGGCGGCGGCATCGTGATGAGCCGGTTCTCGCGGTACTGGCCGCGGAGCACGTCCCGCTGGACGGGCCGGTACCCGGCGAGGTCGGCGAGCGTGATGAGCCCGCCGCCGCGCTGCATCTCCGCCACGAGCAGGCGCGCGGTCTCGCCCCGGTAGAAGCCGTCCGCCCCGCCGTCGCGGATGCGCTCGAGCGTGCGCGCGAGGTCCGGGTTCTCGAGGCGGTCGCCGGGCTGCCACGGCGCGGCGCGGCCGTAGAGCGCGCTGGAGGCGGGGAAGCGGGCGAAGTCGGTGCGGTAGCGGTTGAGGAGGCTCGCGGCGCGGAACGAGACCGCGTGGCTGCGAGCGAGGCGGATCGCGGGATCGATAAGGCGCGCGAGCGGCAGGCGGCCCTCGGCGGCATGGGCAGCGAGCAGGCCGGCGACGGAGCCGGGCACGCCCGACGCGAGGTGCCCGATCGTGCTCCGCTCCGCGACCGGAAGGCCGTCCGGACCGAGGAACAGGTCTCGGGTAGCAGATGCCGGGGCCGTCTCGCGGAAGTCCCAGCTCGTCGTGCTCCCATCCGCGCGGCGGAGCACGAGAAAGCCGCCGCCACCGATGTTGCCGGCGTCCGGGAGCACGGCCGCGAGCGCGAAGGCAGTCGCGACCGCGGCGTCGACCGCATTTCCACCGTCGCGGAGCACCGCGAGGCCGACGTCCGTCGCCTCGGGGTGGCCCGACGTCACGATGGCATGTGTGGCGACGGGCTGCGCGGCGACGGACGTCGTCGCGACGAGCAGGAGCAAAAGGAGGCGGCGCATGCAGTCGGGGTCGGGGGGCCGGATAAGATGCCGCGTCCGACAGGCGATCCGAGTGAATTCCGGTCGGCATACGGGTGTCACAGGGCGACGCCGGGCTTTCAGACCGCCGTCCCGACCTGGGCCTCTCCTGAAGCGCGCGTGCGGACTTCCCTGAACATTATTCGACTCTATAGGGCACGCCGGATTGCCCGACCGAGACTCTGCCCCTACTTTGGGAGCAGGTTTTGTTCCGGTTCACCGGATCTTGACCGTCCGTCCCCCCGGTCCGCTTGCCACCACACCGCGATGAACCGTCTGATCCCCGTGATGACCGCTGCCGCCGCTCTCGTCGGCCTCGGCGTCTGGGTCGTCTTTCAGATCTGACCTTCGGGTCCGTCTGAACGCCCGACGCGCCGCTCGACTCGCTCGGGCGGCGCGTCGGGCGTTTTAGGCGGCGGCGTGCGGCGCCTTCCGCGAGCACCTCCTCCCCGCCGACGCTCGTCATCAGGTGAGTTGATGGGAGAGACGATTCCCTGAGGCGTCCCCGAGCCGAGCGAGGGCGTCTGCTCACGAGGCGGACTCTAACCCGCGACGTCAGCCGGGCTGATCGAGCGGCGTCACGAGTCGGCCCGGGCCGCGGCCGCGCATCGCGTCGGCGAGGGCGTGGCCGAGGACGGCGAGGACGAGCGCAGGCGACGCGTTGGCCGCGAGCGCGGCCGCCGCTTCCTCCACGACGCCCGCCATCGCGGCGAGGTCGGCGTCGGGCAGGTGGGCGACGAAGGCCGTGATCTCGGTCGCCTGGTCGACGTTGACGATGCCGGACGCCGCGATCTGCGCGGGGCCGGCGGCGCGGGCGAGGACGAGGTCGCGGATCCACGCGAGGACGAGGCTCAGCCACTGGCGGACCGCCTCACGACCGAGCCCCGCCGCCGCGTCCACGACGGGCGAGAGGCGCTCGGGGCGGCCCGCGTACGCCGCCCGCAGGAACGTCAGCGCGAGCGCCCGGTGCTCCGCCAGCGCCTCGGACGAGACGAGGTCGAGCGCGCGCGTCAGCGAGCCATCCGCCATGCGCGCGACGAAGGCGGCGCGGCCAGGGTCGACGCTTCGGCGGACGAGGCTGGCCTCGATGACCTCGGGCGCGAGCGGGTCGAAGCGGACCTGCTGGCAGCGCGAGAGGATCGTCGGCAGGACGGCATCGGCGCGCTCGGCGGTGAGGATGAGGACGGTCGACGGGCCCGGCTCCTCGATGAGCTTCAGCACCGAGTTGGCCGCTTCGACGCGCAGCCGCTCGGCGTCGACGAGCACGCCGACCGTCCGCTGGCCCTCGACCGGCACGTAGCGCATGTCGCGCTCGAAGCCCTCGTCCGCCCCCATCGGGATGCGCCGGTGCTCGACGGCCTTGGTCGACGGCGCGGCGTCGCCGAGCTTGGCGCGGGCGCGGTAGTCGGTCGCGGCGTACGGGTCCGCAGCGAAGAGGCCGAGGCGCTCCGCGTAGTCCGGCGGACGCTCGTCGCGCGTCGCCTGCGTCGAGACCTTGGGGAACGGGAGGTAGACGTGGAGGTCCGGGTGGACGAGCCGGGCGGCGCGGACGCACGCCGAGCACACGCCGCAGGCAGCGTCTCCGGTGGGCCCGCGGCGCTCGCAGAGCAGCGCCTGCCCGAAGGCGAGGGCCGCCGCCCGCGCGCCCGACCCGGCGGGCCCGTAGAGCAGGTACGCGTGTGCGACGCGCCCCGCCGCGAGCGCGTGCCGGAGCACGCCCACGGCGCGGTCCTGGCCGATGACATCGGAGAAGTGCATGGGCGGCCGGCGGGTGGGCTGCAAGATCGCCCCGGCGCGAGCCGCAACCGGGACCCCTCGGCCGGCTGCCGCCGTTGAGCCGGTTCACCAACCCGCCCGCGCCCACATGGCCCGCTACGCCTCGATCGACGACGTCCTCGCGTCCTACCCCGCCCGCTTCAACGCCGACAAGGCGGCGGGCATGGACGACCGCGTCCACATGAACCTCACCGGCGCCAACGCCCGCGACGTCACGCTGTACGTCCACGACGGCACGCTGACGACCGAGGACGGCGCGCCCGCCTCGGACCCGACGCTGACGCTGACGGCCGACGCCGACAACTGGCTCGCGGTCGAGAACGGCGAGCTCAACCCGATGATGGCGATGATGTCGGGCAAGGTCAAGATGAAGGGCTCGATGCCGTTCGCGATGAAGTTCATGGGCCTCTTCGGCTTCTCGGGCTGACGCGACCGGTGCTCCCGCCCGAGTCCGTTCCGAGGGGCGGCCTGCACGTGCGGGCCGCCCCGTTTTCGTTCGCCCGCGTCGCTCAGACGTCCGGCCGGACGAGGCTCGTGGCGACGGGCGGGCCGGCGAACATCGGCTTCGTCTCGGCCCACGTCTCGCGGAAGAGGACCGACGCGCGGTAGGCGTCGAGCGCGTCGGGGCCGTCCCACAGGCTCACCGTCGTGAGGACGGTGGCGTAGCGCGGGTCCTGCCACAGTTCGACGCTCCGGCAGCCGGGCGCGGCGGCGATGC
>JBBSUZ010000168.1:0-7093 GCA_038233965.1 Rhodothermales bacterium
CCGGGTCGTCCGGAACGGGGGCGGACGGATCGGTCGACCGGCGGCGCGAGAAGACGCGCTCGGCGAGCAGGAGCAGGACGCCGAGCGCGAGCGGCCACTGGAAGCGCTCGGTCGCGGCGTCGACGCGGCTCTCGGCGACGACCGCGCGGTCGAGGCCCGCGAGGCGACTGTTGACCTGGCCCGCCGCCGAGCCGCCCTCGCCGACGTGGACGACGCCCGAGCGGCCGGCGAGGTCGCGGAGCGCGCCCGGCTGGTACGTCGAGATGACGGTCTGGCCCTGGCGGTCGCGCTTGAAGCCGCCCTGCTGGCCGCGCTGGACGTCCGGCACCGGCCCGCCCTCGGCCGTCCCGACGCCCATCGCGAGCACCGTCACGCCGTCCGCGCGCAGCGCCGCCGCGGCGGCGTCGAGGCCGCCCTCGTGGTCCTCGCCGTCGCTCACGACGAGCAGCGCGCGCGGCCGCTTGGCCGCCGCAGGGTCTGACAGCGCCGCCGCGTCGAAGGCCTCGCGGGCGACGGTCAGCGCGGCCGAGAAGTCGGTCCCCTGGATCGCGATCTGCTCGGGGTCGACCGACTCGAGGAAGAGGCGCACGGCCGAGCGGTCGGACGTCAGCGGGCACTGCAGGAACGCCTCGCCGGCGAACACGACGAGCCCGACGCGGTCGCCGCGGCGCGCCTCGACGATCCGCTCGATCTCGAGCGTCGCGCGGTCGAGCCGGCTCGGGGCGATGTCCTCGGTCCGCATCGACTCCGAGACGTCGAGGGCGACGATGAGGTCGAGGCTCTCGGTCGCCGCGTCGCGCGTCGTCGCGCCGATGCGCGGGCCGGCGAGGGCGACGCCGAACCGCCCGAGCGCGACCGCCGTGACGACCGCGCGGACGCGCCGGGTCCGGACGAGATCGGCCAGACGTGCGCCCTGCTCGGCCGCGCGCGGCCCGAGGAACAGCCGCAGCGCCTCGGCCCGCCGCCGCGCCGCCCACACGGCCAGCGCGACCGCGCCCGGCACGAGCACGACTGCGAGGACGAGGATGAAGGGCGAGCGGAAGGTCATCGGGGGATGTGGGATACGAGATGTGGGATACGGGATGTGGGATTTCTGCTCATCCCGAATCCCATATCCCGCCTACGGGACGCGCCGGAGTCTCGTGCTCGACAACACCGTGGCCGCGACGAGGCAGAGCAGGGCCGGCCACAGCGCGAGCCGGTAGAGTTCGTCGACGTCCAGCAGGACGGTTTCCTCGATGCGCGTCGTCTCCATCGCGCCGATGGCCGCGTAGATCGAGCGCAGCGCCTCGACGTCGGTCGCGCGGAAGTAGCGGCCGCCGGTCGTCTCGGCGACGGTCCGCAGCGTGGCCTCGTCGATCTGCGTCGACGGCGGGGCGAGCATGCCGCCGAAGGGGCCCGACGGCAGCGCGCCGCGGTCCGACCCGACGCCGATGGCGTAGATGCGGACGCCGAGCGCGCGCGCGGCCTCGGCGGCTGTCTCGGGGTCGATCTGGCCGCGGTTGCTCTGGCCGTCCGTGAGCAGGATCAGGACCTTGCTGGACGCCTCGGAGTCGCGCAGGCGCGCCGAGCCGGTCGCGATGGCCGTCCCGATGGCGGTCCCGTCCTCGATCGTGCCCATGTGGACCTCGCGCAGCATCGCGAGCAGGAACGGATAGTCGATCGTCAGCGGCGCCTGCGTGTAGGCCTGCGCCGCGAAGACGACGAGCCCGATGCGGTCCGACGTCCGCCCGCGGACGAACTCGGCGGCGACGGACTTGGCGGCCTCGAAGCGGTTGGGCACGAAGTCCTCGGCCTGCATCGACGTCGACGCGTCGAGCGCGAGCACGATGTCGATGCCCTCGGCCGAGCGGGCGACGGAGGCGTCGCGGCGCTGCGGCCGCGCGAGCGCGATCACGGCCAGCGCGAGCGCGGCCATGCGGAGCGCGCCGGGCAGCCACCCGAACCGCGCCCATCCGGCCGCGGGCAGCCCGGCGGCGTCGCCCGAGACCCGCACGCCCGCCACCGCCCCGCTACGCCGCCGCGCGTGCCACACGAGCGCGGGCACGGCGGCGAGCAGGAGGAGCCACAGCGGCGAGGCGAAGGTCATCGGGAAGGTTGAGGGGTTGAGAGGTGGAAGGGTTGAGAGGTGGAAGGGTTGAGAGGTGGAAAGGCGAACGTCAGAGGTTCTCTTCAGTCAGTTCGCTAAAACACAAAAATATGTCATCCTGAACTTGTTTCAGGATCTGCGTTTTCAGCCGTCGAAGCCGTCGAAGCCGTCGAAGCCGTCGAAGCCGTCGAAGCCGTCGAAGCCGTCGAAGCCGTCGAAGCCGTCGAAGCCGTCGTCGCGGCTGCCGCCACAGCCGCGGCGGCCTGCCGGGCCGTCTCGGACTCGATGCCCTCGACGGCGGCGCGGGCGTCGGCGACGGCGGCGTCGGCACGGTCGGGAGCGGGGGCGAGGCCGGCGAAGGCGACGAGGTCGGCGAGGGCGAGCGCGCGGCGGGCGGACGCTCTCGCCTCGGCCGGGACGCGCGCGTCGGAGGCGAGCGCGGCGTCGAGCTCGTCCGTCGTCGACTCGAGCGCGGGCAGGCCGAGCCGGCGCGCGACGTAAACGCGCAGCGCCTCGCGGGCGCCGAGCGTCCGCTCGGTCGGGGCGCCGGCGCCGAGCGCGTCGAGAGCGGACGTCGCCTCGGGGAACGGATCGGCGCGGGGGACGGCCGGACGCGCGTTCCGCCGGGCCCGAACGATCAGCCACGCCACGACGCCCGCGACAGCCAGCGCCAGCGCGCCGAGCGCGAGCCACACGGGCAGCAGACCGGGAAAACCGTCCGGCTCGCCGAGCGGCGCGGGATCGCCGGCGTCGTCGCTGCGGCGGAGCGACGTCCGCACGGGAATGAGGGCGACGCCCGTCGGCACGTCGACCGTGTCGCGGCCCTGCGCGAGGCGCACGCGGACGGGCCCGACGCGGGCAGTGTCGATCGCGAACACGGCGACCTCGTAGACCGCGCTGTCCGTCCGGACGCTCCCGCGGACGCGCGGCGGGAGGCGCTGCACGGCCACGGCCTCGGCGTCGCCGAAGCTCAGCAGCGGACCCGTCTCCGGGCTTCCGGGCGGGACGTCGGGGAAGACGGCCGAGCGGCCGGCCGCATGGTCCACGGCGACCGCGACGCGGATGCGCTCGCCGGCCCACACGCTGTCCGCGAGGACCGTCAGCCGGGCCTGCGCGTGCGCGGCGGGCGCACAGGCGCAGCCTGCAGCGAGCGCGGCGAGTGCGGCGAGAGGCAGGGCGGTCCGGGGGGACAACGGCGGTTCGGGCGGGACACGGAAAGATCAACGCGGCCCGACGTCGGGGCCGTGCGCTTCTCCCAAACTCGCGTCAGCGGCGGCGGGCGCGGCGGCGGAAGAAGGCGCCGAGCGGGTCGACGTAGTCGGCGTCCGTGCGGACCGTCACGTGGTCCACGCGCGACGACGCGAGCATGGCCTCGGTGCGGGCGGTGCGGGACGCGGCGCGCGTGGCGAAGGCGGTGCGGACGGCCGGGCTCGACGTGTCCACGACCGCCTCGACGCCCGTCTCGGCGTCCGCGACGCGCAGCAGGCCGACGGCCGGCAGCGCCTCCTCGCGCGGGTCCACGACGCGGACGGCGACGAGGTCGTGGCGGCGTGACGTCCGCCGGAGCGCGCGCGCGAGCGCGTCGGGGTCCGACACCATGAAGTCGCTCACGAGCACGACGATGGCGCGGCGGCGGACGACCCGCATGATGTGGTCGAGCGCGCCCGTGACGTCCGTGCCGCGGCTGCGCGGGGCGTGCGCGTAGAGGTCGCGGAGCACGCGGAGCACGTGGCGCTTGCCCTTCTGCGGCGGCACGAACCGCTCGACGGTGTCGGTAAACAGGACGAGCCCGACGCGGTCGCCGCTCTGGAGCGCCGAGAAGCCGAGCACGGCGCAGACCTCGGCCGCGAGGTCGCGCTTGGCTTGCAGGCCCGAGCCGAAGTCTTCGGAGCCCGAGACGTCGACGGCGAGAATGAGCGTCTGCTCGCGCTCCTCGTCGAACAGCTTCACGTACGGCTCGCCCGTCCGCGCGGACACGTTCCAGTCGATGGTCCGGACGTCGTCGCCGACCTGGTACGGGCGGACCTCGGCGAACTCGATGCCGCGCCCGCGGAAGGCCGAGTGGTACTCGCCGCCGAAGACGCTCTCGACGAGGCCGCGCGTGCGGACCTCGACGCGGCGGATTTTCCGGAACAGCTCGCGGGGGATCATGGGCGACGGGGCAGCTCGTGCGAAGCCCACCGGTATTTGTTGCAACGACTACCTATCTTGACGGGTCACACGCCCGCCTCTCCATGTTACGTGCCGCTCCGGTCGCGCTCGCCGCCGCCGCTCTCTTCCTCGTCCCGTCCCCGACGTCCACGCCGGACGTCTCGCTCCCATCCGCGCCCGCTGTCTCGGACGTCACCTCGGCCGGGCTGCCCGCCGCGGGCACGTACGCGCTCGACCCGGCCCACACGACCGTCGGCTTCCGCATCCGCCACATGGGCCTCGCGTTCGTCGAGGGCGAGTTCGACGCCTTCGAGGGCGCGATCCAGTTCGACCCGGCCGACATCGCGGCGACGACCGTCACCGCGACCGTCCAGACGACCTCGGTCGACACCGACGTCGACGCGCGCGACAACCATCTCCGCACGGCCGACTTCTTCGACGTCGCGGCGCACCCGACGATGACGTTCCGGAGCACGGCCGTCCAGCCGACCGGCCCGACGACGTTCCGGCTCACAGGTGACCTGACGCTCCACGGCGTCACGCGCCCGGTCACGCTCGACGTGACGGCGGCCGGGCCGATCACGGACCCGCGCGCGGGCCAGCGCGCCGGCTTCCACGCCACGGGCGAGATTGACCGCCGCGACTTCGGCATGACGTGGGGGCAGGACCTGCCCGGCGGCGTCCCGGCCGTCGGCCACCTCGTGACGCTCGTCCTCGACGCCGAGGCGACGACCGGCGCCTGAGCCTCGCGTTCTATCTTCGCCGTGCCCGGGGCGCGTCCGCTGGCCGGGCGCGCCCCGCTCTCTTTCCGGCCCTCCCGATGCCCCGCGTCGCCGTCCTCGTCTTCCCCGGGTCCAACTGCGACCACGACGCCTTCCACGCGGCCGAGCACGTCTTCGGTGCCGAGACGCGCTTCGTGTGGCACAAGGACGAGACGCTCGGCGAGGCCGACCTCGTCGTCGTGCCCGGCGGCTTCTCGTACGGCGATTACCTCCGCGCCGGCGCCATTGCGCGCTTCTCGCCGGTCATGGCGGACGTCGCGCGGTTCGCGGCCGAGGGCGGGCTCGTGCTCGGCGTGTGCAACGGCTTCCAAGTGCTGTGCGAGGCCGGTCTGCTGCCCGGCGCGCTCGTCCGCAACGCGAGCCTCCGCTTCGTGTGCCGCGACGTCCGCGTGCGCGTCGAGACGACGGCCACGCCGTTCACGCAGGGCTTCGCCGAGGGCGACATCCTGACCGTCCCCGTCGCCCACGGCGAGGGCAACTACGTCGACACCGAGGCCAACCTCGACCGCCTCGAAGCCGACGGTCGCGTGGTTTTCCGCTACGTCGACGCTGAGGGCAACGCCACGCCCGAGGCGAGCCCGAACGGCTCCAGCCGCGGCATCGCGGGCATCGTCAACGCCGCCGGCAACGTCCTCGGCATGATGCCGCACCCCGAGCGCTGCGTCGAGGCGCTCCTCGGGCACCGCCTCGACGAGACGGGCTCGGGGGCCGACGGCGCGCGCCTCTTCGCGTCCGTCTTCGAGCATATCGCCGGCCAGACCGCCTGAATGTGGTACGCGGTACCGGGTACGAGATCCCGACGTAGCACTCGGAGTCCCCTGAACCTCGAACCCGCATGGACGTCCCGGTCTCGACGCGCCGCACGGCCACGCTCCGGCTCGCGCCCGACGCCGCGATGGCGCTCCTCGCGGACGTCCCCGCGTGGGGCCGCCTCTTCCCGCGCGTCGACACCATCGAGCCGCTTCCTGAACCCGATGCGTTTCTCTGGACCATGGAGCCCATCGGGCCGCCGGGCGTCGCCGTGCAGACGGTCTACGGCTGCCAGTACACCATCGACACTGAGGCCCGGACCGTCGCGTGGACGCCCATCGACGGCGTCGGCAACGCGCGCTTCTCCGGGCGGGTCGAGGCGGAGGCGCGCGCGGACGGCGGCACGGACCTGCACCTCGCGCTCGACTCCGTCCTGACGATTCCGGCCCCGGCGCTCATCCGGCCGCTCGTCGTCGCGGCCGTCTCGCTCGAGTTCGGGCGGATGATGAACACCTTCGCCGATCGCCTCGAAGCGCTCTAACCGTCTCGGCGAGCGTCGGCGCGGGCGTCGACGGCGGCCTTCTGGCGGACGAGGTCGAGGTACGACGGGACGCCGTAGCGCTCGGCGTAGATGGCCTTCATCTTGTCCCAGCGGAGCTTGCACGCCATGCCGAAGGCCGTGTCCTCGCCGTAGCGCTTGATCGAGAACGACGTTCCCTTGGCGACGCCCGGCTCGGGGTTCCACGAGACGGCGTAGACCTCGTGCCGCACGCCGCGGCGGTCGCGCTTGAACGTCCGCGAGATGCCGACGACGCCCGTCGAGTTGCTGCGGTTGCGCTGGATGAGCCGCCGTTGGGACGGCACCTCGGGCAGCGCCGCGACCTCGTCGACGAGGCTCGACCTGTAGGCGTCGGCCGCGGCGAAGGCGTCGTCGCGCGACGGAAACTTACGGTCTGAAAACAAGCGCGAGAACGTCTTGCCGTGCCGGTAGACCCGGACCTGCCAGCCATGCGTCGAGTCCGAATCGATGCGGATGATTCCTTTGGAGCGGGGCATGTGGGCGGTTGCGGCTGTAGAACACGGTAAGGTAATCCCTTGCTTTACATGTCGCCGCACGCCGGTTAGAGAGCGCGGCCTTTCCAGCCGATTCGCGGCCAGAGGATGAGTGAGACGGGAAGCGTCACGAGATACGCGAACAGGAAGGCCTCCAGGCCGAGCACGTCCGCCCACCGCCGCCGGCCCCCGACGCGCCGCAGCACGGCGGCGAGCAGCGCGCCGTCGGCGAGCGTCTTGGCGGCGATGGCGGCGACGGCGACGCCCG
>JBBSUZ010000169.1:0-7017 GCA_038233965.1 Rhodothermales bacterium
ACGAGGTCGGCGGCCATGCGCGCGGTGGTGCCGGCCACGAAGTGCTCGATGAGGCGGAGCTGCGTCCGGCGGGGGAGTTTGGTTCGTCGTCGGGTCATGGGGAAGCTTAGCCACCCGGACCCTTATCTATGCCAGCCCCTTACCGCCCGAGCAGGAGCCAGCCGACGGCCAGCCCACCGACGTACGCCTGCACCACGAACGCGCCGGCGAGGACGCGCTGCCAGACCGGCCGGCCGCGCGCCCAGCGGTCCGCGAGCACCGTCGTCGCGCTGAGGATGGCCTCGGCGGGGAGCACGTACGCGGCCAGCGGCCCCCACATCGGGACCCCGACGGGCTCCCAGATCGGCAGCGCGCCCGAGAGCGCCTCGGACGCCGAGAAGATGGCCAGCCCGACGACCGTCCCGGCCACGACGCCCCAGACGGGCCCGGCGCGGCGCTCGGCGGCGCGGCCCGAGAAGACGATGGCCGACAGCGGGATCGCCCACATGCCGGCCATGAACAGCGGGATCCGGTCCAGGAACGGCGCGCCCGTGTCGGGGAAGGCGATCGTGCCGAGCCCGACCGCCAGAAAATCGTCGGGCAGCACGAGCAGGAGCGACATCGGCGCGACGAGCGTGTAGGCCGACGCCCACGCATCGTCCCGGCGGACCGTCCCGACGGTCACCACGACGACGTGCCACAGCACGACCGCGGCCAGAATCCGCAGGCCCATCGGGAGCGCGGGCACGGCGAGCAGCCCGGCGGCGGCGACCGACCAGCCGACGGTCGTCAGGAGGGCGGCGCGGTCTGAAGCAGACGAGCCAGTGACAGAGGTCGCTGAATCGGGCATCGGCGAGCGAGTGGGCGAGCCGCAACCTATCGCCGGGCGGGTGGCCGTTGGGCCCCGCTCGCCACCACGCGTCGCGGGGCCCGCGCCCGCCGATGTCCGGGAGCTGACGGCCGACGCTAGAATCGGGACCCGTCACGTCCGGCCGGACATCCGGTGTCCGATCAGCCGCCGTACGCGAACCGGACGAGCAGGCCCGGACCGCTCTTGCCCTCGCTCGACACGAGCGCGTCGCCGTTCGGCAGGAACGTCAGGCCCTCGGGCTGCGGCAGCCGCGCCGGGCTCAGGTCCCACGTCCCGACGACCGCGCCGGACGCGTCGATCGAGACGAGCGCGTCGCGCTTGGACGAGATGAAGACGGTGTGGCCCGTGATCGGGTGGACGGCCAAAGCGGACGGCGCGAGCTTCTTGCGGCCCGGAATCACGTTCGGGTCGAGCTGGAGGACGGGGGCATCCGTTACCGTGTTGGTGGCGAGGCTGAAGCCGTAGACCGGGTTGCGGCCGTCCGTCTCTGCCTTGCACGAGATGAGCAGCTGCTGGCGCGTGGCGTCGTAGCCCAGCCCCTCGCCGTCGCAGGCGCGCGCGCCGAGGCCGGTCTCGTAGACGCGCGCCGTCGTCTCGCGGCCGGACGTCCAGCCCTCGAGCTCGAGGATCGCGCCGTCGGCGCGGAGCACGAACAGGCGGCCCTCGGCGAGCTCGACGCCCTCGTAGTCGCCCGGCGGGCCGAACGGGACGACGGCCGAGACGCGGCCGGTCGCGATCTCGATGATGTAGAGCGAGCCCTCCTCGTCCTGCACCGCGCCGACGTGCTCGGCGTCGAGGACGGTCAGGGCCGAGATCTCGCGCAGCGCCTCGGGCAGCTCGAACCGCGCGACGGGCTGATCGAAGCGGTACGGGTTGCCCGAGGCGGTCGTGGACGTGTCGGGGCGGGCGGCGGTCGTGGTGACCGGCGCGTCGGCGGGTGCGGCGGCGACGGCCGAGTCGGCGGGGCCGCAGGCGGGGAGCGCGAGCGCGAGGCACGCCGCGAGCGGCAGGAGGGGGAGCGTCATGTGAGGGGGTGAGAGGGGAGTGGTCGGCCGCGAATCGGGCGGCGCGTGTGGTGTCCGGGTTCTACCCGCTCCCCATTGCCCGCACCTTGCCGCTTCCTTACAGCCGCGACAGCTTCGGGAGTGCGAGCGTGAACGCCGAGCCTTCGCCCGGGACGCTGGCGGCGTCGACGCGCCCGCCGTGCGCTTCGGCGATGGCGCGGGCGAGGCCGAGCCCGAGGCCCAGTCCGCGCTCGTGGCGCGTGCCGGCGGCGCGGTAGAGCCGGTCCCAGACCAGCGGCAACTCGTCCGCCGCGATCCCGACGCCCGTGTCGCGCACCGTCACGCGCGCCACGCCGTCCGCCTCGGACGTCTCGACGCGGACGTGCCCGCCCGGCGGCGTGTATTTCACCGCGTTGTCGACGAGGTTGGCGATCGCGCGGCGCAGCCGCCGGATGTCGCCATGGACCGTTATCGAAGCGTCTGCGATGACCTCCACGCCCACGCCCTTCTCGCTCGCCGTGAGGCCATACAGATCGGCGACGTCGCGGACGAGCGTGTCGAGGCGAAGGGGCGCGACGTCGAGGGCGAGCGCGCCGGCCCTGGACTCCGCGACGTCCATAATCGTGTCGAGCGTCGCCTGCGCGGCTTCGGTCGCCTCGACGACGCGGGCGAGGGCGGCGCGGTAGGCCTCGGGCTCGCGGTCGCGGCTGAGCGCGAGCTCGGCCGTCCCGCGGACCGCCGTCAGCGGCGTCCGGAGGTCGTGCGCGACGTCATCCAGGGTCTCGCCGAGCCGCCCGACGAGCGCCTCGATGCGGCCGAGCATCTGGTTGAAGAGCCGGAAGAGGTCGGCAAACTCGCCGCCGGCGTCGGGCACGGGCGCGCGGGCGCCGACGTCGCCGGTCGTCGCGACGGCCTCGAGCGTGCCGACGAGCTGGCGGACGGGACGCAGCGCGCGCGTCGCCATCGCCCACCCGCCGACGAGCGCGAGCAGCACGAGCGGCACGGCGACGAACCCGAAGACGCGCGGCAAGGCTTCGAGCGTGTCGTCGCGCTCGTCCGACGTCATCCCGACCTGGACCGTCTCGCCCGTCGCGACGCGCCGCGCGCGGACGTCCAGCGTGCGGCGCTCGCGCGCATTGACGATCTCGGCGACGTCCGGGTCGCGGTCGAGCGCGGCGAGGTCAGCGGGCTCCCACTCGTCCGGCAGGACGAGCAGGCGCGCCGCGTTGCCCGGCCCGGCGATGCGGATCAGAATCTCCTCGCCGCGGTCGGTCCGCTGCAGGTCCGCAGCGTAGCGGCGGACGCCCGCGAGGCCGCCCGTGGCATAGGCGGCTTCGACGCGGCCCTGCTCGGCGCGCAGGAACGCGGCGTCCTGCCGCGCGAGCACGAGCCCGAGGAGGGCATACGCGAGCCCGAGCAGGAGCACGGCGCTGAGGGCGAACACGGCGGCATACGTCCGCGCGAGGCGCGCGCCGACGCCGCTCAGCCGCCACGCCGAGCGCGCGGCGTGACGGCTGGCGTCAGGGGAGTCGGAGGACATAGCCGGCGCCGCGGACGGTGTGGATGAGCGCGGGCTCGAACGGCTCGTCGACCTTGGCACGTAGCCGGTGCACGAGCACCTCGACGACGTTCGTGCGCGGGTTGAAGTCGAAGTCCCACACGTGCTGGTGGATCGCCGTCTTGCTCACGACGCGGCCGGCGTTGCGGACGAGGTACTCGAGCAGGGCGAACTCGCGGGCCTGGAGCTCGACCGTCTCGCCCGCCCGCGTGACCGTTCGCGCGACGAGGTCGACCGCGAGCGGGCCCGCCGTGAGGCGCGTCGCCTCGGCCGCGCCCGAGCCGCGCCGCACGAGCGCCTGGACGCGCGCGACGAGCTCGGCGAAGGCGAACGGCGTGGTGAGGTAGTCGTCGCCGCCGGCCTCGAGCCCGCGCACGCGGTCGTCGACAGTCCGCTTCGCGCTCAGGATCAGCACGGGCGTCGCGACGCCCGAGCCGCGCATGCGCTCGATGAGCCCGAGCCCGTCGAGGCGCGGCAGCATCAGGTCCACGACGGCGGCGTCGTAGGGCTCGTTGACGGCGAGCGCGAACGCGGCCTCGCCGTCGGCGGCGTGGTCCACGGCGTAGCCGGCCTCGCGCAGGCCGGTCTGCACGAAGTCGGCGATGAACGGGTCGTCCTCGACGACGAGCACACGCATAAAGACGGAGGCTGGGCGCGGGCGTACCCCTGCGCGGCACGATCTGTTCGCCGGGACCGCGGACGGACCTCGTGCGTAGCGGACGGTCTCTCTCGCCTCCTGTCCGCATGCCCGTTGTCACCCCGACCGACCGCCGTCACCTCACGCGCTGCGTCGAACTGGCCGAGGTCGCGCTCGGCGCCGGCGACGCGCCGTTCGGCTCGGTCCTCGTCGGCCCGTCGGGCGACGTCCTCGCGGAGGCGCGCAACCGCGCGGTCACGGGCGACCCGACGCGGCACCCGGAGCTCGAACTCGCGCAGTGGGCCGCGGCGAATATGACGGCCGAGGACCGCGCCGGCGCGACGGTCTACACGTCGGGCGAGCACTGCGCGATGTGCTCGGCCGCGCACGCGTGGGCCGGGCTCGCGCGGATCGTCTACGCGAGCTCGTCCGACCAGCTCGGCGAGTGGCTGGAGGCGTTCGACGCGCCGCCGATGCCGATCCGGTCGCTGCCCGTCCAGGACGTCGCGCCGGGCGTGACCGTGGCGGGGCCGGACGAGCGGCTCGCCGAGCGCGTCCGCGACCTCCACCGCCGCTTCTACTCCGCGTCGTAGAGGTGGGCGCTGATGGCGCCGGGCGTGGTGAACCAGACGCCGTCGCCGGCCCGCTCCTTGATCGTTTCGAGGGCCCGCCGGAGGTGCGGCGCGCGGTGCGGCTGCCCCATGAGGTACGGGTGCAGCGCGACGCCCATCACGACGGGGCGCGCCTCGGATTCGCGCTCGAACGTGTCGTAGGCGTCCCCGATCATGTCGCCGAACTGGCGCGCCTCGATGCCGCGGTGGACGATCTGCGGGAGGTCGTTGAGCTCCTGCGGGTACGGGACCGAGAGGATGCGGCCGCCGCGCGTCGTCATCCAGACGGGCTGGTCGTCGTGGGCCCAGTCCATGAGGTGCGTGTAGCCGGCCTCCTGGAGCAGGTCCGGGGTGTGCCTGGACTCCGAGATGTGCGGGGCGAGCCAGCCGAGCGGACGCGTCCCGCCGGTCGTCAGCGCCTCCGTCGTGTCCGCGATGAGGCGCGCCTCGTCGCGCTCGGAGAAGGAGCCCGGCTTCTCGGCATTCGTCCGCCCGTGAGCGACGATCTCGCCGCCGCGCTCGCGGAACGCGTCGAGGATGCGCGGCGCGTGCTCGGCGAGGGCGCTGTTGGGCAGCGCGACGGCCGGGATCTCGAGGTCGTCGAGGATGTCGAGCAGCCGCCAGACGCCGACGCGGTTGCCGTAGTCGCGCCACGCGTAGTTCATCACGTCGGGCTGCTCCTTGGGGCCGCCGAGCTCCGGGCCCTCTCCCTCGCCAAATGAGAACACCTCGAGGTTGACGGCGACGTAGAACGCGAGGCGCTTCCCGTCGGGCCAGTCGTACGCCGGGCGGTCCACGATGGCGGAGTAGCCGTAGCGGCCGTGGTCGGTGAGGAGCGGGGCGGGCATCGGGGGGCGAGAGTGGGGCGTTGGTACTGGCCGGGATGCGGCGCGGTTCGCCGGCCGCCCGGCTAGAACGCGATCTGCGAGCGGACGATGACGAGCGTCTCGGGTGCGTCTCCAAAAGCCGTTCGCTCGGCCGTGACGGCGATGCGCGCCTCGTCCGTGAGCGACCACTGCACGGCGACGGCCGCCGACCGCGCGCGTTGCACCGAGCCCGGCGCGCCGAGCCCGTCGACGTGGAGCGCGCTGAGGCGGGCGGAGACCTCGACCGCGCCCGGGCCGCCGGCCGTGACCGCGCGAACTGGCGCGGGACGTCCGCCGCGGCGCGCGTCGCCGACGAGCACGACGCTGGCCGCGACCTGCCACGCCTTCGCCTCGATCCGCCCGCCCGTGACCGCGTGCCGCGAGCGCGTCCACTCTCCGAGCAGGCTCAGGCGGCCGACGTCGAGCGTCGCCTCGGGGCCGACGCGCAGCCGCGGGCCGTCCGCCGCGACGCCCTCGGGCATGGCGAAAATCGAGCGACCGCCGGAGGTCTCGTAGCCGGCGAGCGCCGGGGCGTCCGGCGTGCCGCGCTCGCGCCCGGCCGTCGCGGCGAGGCCGAGGCGGAGGCCATGCACGGGCGTGGCGGCGACGCGCGCGGCGACGTCCGGCGATCCGTCCGACGCCGTCTGCCGGCTCGATCCGTCGGGGACGCCGTTGAAGAGGCCGAGCTGCACCTCGGCGCGACTCCACGCGCCCCACAGCATCGCGCCGACGTCGCGGCGCGGCGCGAGGGCGGTCGGGAGGGCGCGCTCGGCGAAGCGGAGGGCCGACGACGACCGCAGCGACTCGGCGCCGAACGGCGTCTTGAAGCGCCCGACGCGAACGTGAAGCCCGCGCCCGACGTCGGCCTCGAGGTAGCCGTCGGTCAGCGCGACGTCGCCTTCGCCCGCGTCCACCTCGCCGACGGCGCGAAGGCGGCCGTCGAGTTCGGCCGTGACCTCGGCGCGGGCGCGGCGCACGAGAAAGCCCGGCGCGTCGCCCTCGGGGCCTTGGGCGAAGAGGCGGTAGTCGATCTGGAGCGTGCCCTCGATGCCGGCGCGGATGCGCGGGTCGGTCTGGGCGACGGCGGGCGCGGCGAGCAGGAGCAGGACGGTAAACCGAAACACGGGCAGAGCGGGCGGTGGCCTCGCTCTACCCGTGGATGCTTGCCTGCCGCTTGCGGCCCGATTACACCGCGTTCATTTTGAGAGCGGGTATCGGGAATGAGGTATGAGAAAAGAGGCACAATCCCCAATCCCCAATCCCTCAGTTCCCGCGGTAGGTGCTGTAGCCGAACGGGCTCAACACGACCGGCACGTGGTAGTGCAGGGCCGGGTCGGAGACGGTGAACGGGATGACGATCTCGGGGAAGAAGGCCGTGCCGCCGCGCTCCTCGAGGCGGTAGGCGCGCAGGTCGAAGGTGAGACGGTAGGTGCCGGCGAGGGTCTCGGCGTCACCGAACGAGGCCACGCGGCCGTTCTCGGCCGTGACGCC
>JBBSUZ010000170.1:0-7012 GCA_038233965.1 Rhodothermales bacterium
CGGCGGCGGCGGCGACTACACGCGCTACCTCGCCATCCTGACCAGCCGAAGCGTCGCCGAGCGCGCGATCGAGCGCTTCGACCTCATCCGCGTGTACGACGTCGCGGACAAGCCGTCGCCGATGGAGGCGGCGCTCAAGGAGTTCCAGAAGAACACCGCGTACGACGTCAGCCTCGAGTACAACTACCTCGCGGTCGGCGTGCGCGACCTCAGCCCGCGCCGGGCGGCGGCCATCTCCAACTACCTCATCGGGGAGCTGAACACCGAGAACACGCGGCTCTCGAGCGAGTCCGCGAGCGAGCGGCGCGTGTTCGTCGAGACGCGCCTGCACGAGGCCGAGGCGGCGCTGGACTCGGTGCAGGTCCAGATGCAGCTGTTCCAGGAGCGCTCGGG
This sequence comes from Rhodothermales bacterium, assembly GCA_038233965.1. Taxonomy (GTDB): domain Bacteria; phylum Bacteroidota; class Rhodothermia; order Rhodothermales; family Rubricoccaceae; genus DASVSE01. The sequence goes on from JBBSUZ010000170.1 coordinate 394, forward strand.
CGTCACCGAGCCCGCGATCCAGGGGCAGGCCGTGATGACGGCCATCGCGGACGCGTCGGGCGCGGTCGCGCAGGCGGACGTCTACTACCAGTCGCTCGTGGCGCTCTACGGGGACAGCGGCGAGAACGCCGAGGTGAGCTCGGCACGGGCCGCGCTGACGGCAGCCCGGGCGCAGCTGGACCGCCTTTCGTCCGGCGGGAGCGCGCTGATGCCGGTCCCGCTCTCCGAGCTGCCTCAGGTGGGACGGCAGTATGCGCAGCTGAAGCAGGAGCAGCTCATCCAGGGTCAGATCATCGAGTTCGTGCGCCCGATGTACGAGCAGGCGGTCTTCAGCGAGCGGCAGGTGACGTCGGCCGTGCAGGTCATCGACCGGGCCGTCGAGCCGGTGAAGAAGTCCGACCCGAAGCGGTCGGTGATCGTGATCGGCGTGACGCTCTCGGCGCTCGTGCTGGCGATGGCGTTCGTCGCCGGGCTGGCGCTGCTGCGCCTCGGCGCGCCGCGCGCGGCGGAGCGGATGGTCCGGGCGGAGGCAGCGCTCGCGGCCCGGCGGTCGCAGTAGGGCGTGGCACACGAGGCCACCGGTTCCGGGCTGCCACGCGACGCTGCGCGGGAGGCCGCGCTCACGCGCCGCCTGTTCGTGTGGGGGACGGCCGCGCTCGCGCTGCTCGCGGCCGCGGGCCTCGCGGCCTCGTTCGGTCTCGCCGTCGTCGCGCCCGGCGCGATCCTCGTGGTCCCGGTCGCGATCGTCGCCACCGTGGGCGGCGTCGCGCTGCTCCGCTCGGGGCCGTGGGCGGCCGGCGGCGCAATCGTGATGTCGCTGCTGCTCTCGGGCGTCGCGGACGACGTCCCGGCCGGCAAGATCCTGTTCGGCCTCTACCTCGCCACGTTCGCCGCGACGTGGTACGTCCCGCGGTGGGCGGCCGGCGAGCGGATGGTCGTCTCGCGGACCGACGTGGCGGCGGCGGCGCTGATCGTGTTCGGGGCGGGGTTCGGGCTCGTGCTCGGGCTCCTGATGGGCAACCCGGCGGGCGAGATCGTCGGGCAGTACCAGGCCTTCATCCCGATCCTGCTCTACTTCCCGCTCAAGGAGACCTGTGCGCGCGAGCGCCTCGGCCCCGAGATCGTCGCTGGGGCGCTCGTCGTGCTCGGCATCGCCGCCGCCGCCGAGAACGCGGTAATGACGCGCGCCGCGCTCCAGGACGCGACCAAGCTCTACGAGATCATCGACGTCCGCTCGGCCTACGGCGAGCTCATGCTGATGGCCTCGACGGTGACCGTGGCGGGCCTGCTGATGTCGACGCGCGGGGTGAGGCGGTTCGCCCCGCTGCTGCTCGTGTTCGGGATCGTCGTCGCCGGGCTGATCCTGTCCAAGTCGCGCGGGTTCTGGGTGGCCGCCCTGTTCGCGCTCGGCGTGCTGTTCGTGGTTGCCCGCTCGGACCAGCGCGCGCGGCTCGTCGGGTTCGGCCTCGCTGGATTCGGGCTGTTCGTCGGGGCCGCATTCGCGCTCGTGCCGCAGTACGCGATGCTGCTCGGGACCGGGATCGCCAAGCGCTTCCTGTCGCTCTCGACGGCCGGCTCGGCGGACCTGTCGCTGCTGAACCGCTTCGCCGAGAACGCGGGCATCCGGCAGGCAATCGCGCAGAGCCCCATCCTCGGGCACGGCTGGGGCGCGACGTACAGCTACCACAGCCTGCTCGTCCAGGGCACGCGCGTCTGGGGCTTCACCCACAACGCCTACTTCGGGCTGTGGCTCAAGGTCGGCCTGTGGGGCCTCGGGCTGGCCTTGGCCGTGTGGGTCGGTAGCGCGATCGCGGGGCTGACCGCGCTCCGTGATCTCCGGCTGACACCGCGCCACCGCGCGCTGGCCGGGGCGGCCGGCGCCGCGCTCGTCGGTGTCTCGCTGGTCGCATACACGTCGAGCCCGTTCGAACTCGCGGACCAGATGACGGTCCTGACGACGCTGTGGGCGCTCGCGCAGGGGACGGCGCAGCGGGTCCGGTACGTGGCCGGCGCGCCCGTATGAGCGTCGCCCGCCGGATCGCGCAGAACGCGGCGGCCCTCGCGCTGTCGCAGGGGGTGTCGCTGGTCCTGAACTTCGTGACGTGGGCGTACCTCGCCCGGACGCTCGCACCCGAGGGGTTTGGCGTCATCGGGTTCGGGACGGCGCTGCTGGCCTACTTCGTCGTCGCGATCCAGCTCGGCTTCGACGCGGTCGCCATCCGCGAGTCGGCGCGTGACCCGGCGCGCCTGCGCGTGCTCGCGGGCCAGGTGACAGCGCTGCGGATGACGCTCGGCGTGGCGGCGCTCGTGGTCTACGCCATCGTCGTGCTCGCGCTGCCGCGGCCGCCGGTGTTCAAGGCGACGCTCGCCGTGCTCGGCCTCCAGCTCGTCGTCGTCGCGACGCGGCTGAACTGGACGTTCCAGGCGGCGGAGCAGATGCGCCCGGTCGCCGTCCGCGACGCGGCCGTGGCCGTGCTGAACGCGGCCGTGGTGTTCCTGCTCGTCCGCCGGCCCGACCAGCTCGTGCTGGCGGCGGCGCTGACGGCGGGCGTGCCGCTGCTCGGCAACGCGTGGCTGCTGGCGGCCTACCGGGCGCGCTTCGGCGCGCTCCGCCTCGCGTTCGACCGCGTCGCGTGGGGCGCGCTGCTGCGGCCGGCGATCCCGCTCGCGGCCTCGGCCTTCCTGATCGAGATCTACATCCGGCTGGACCAGGTGATGCTCGAGTTCCTGTCCTCGACCGAGACCGTCGGCCTGTACAGCGCCGCGGCGCGGTTCTCGGCGCTCTCGCAGCTCCCGGCCAACGTGGCGTTCTCGGCGTTCTTCCCGGCCGTCGCCGCGGCGCTGGGCTCGTCCGAGCTCATGCGCGCGCGCGGGCGGATGCTCTCGCACGTGCTCCTGCCGATCGGGGCTGCGATCGCGGCGGCGGGGCCGTGGCTCGCGCGCGACACGCTCGTCTTCGCGTACGGCGAGGCCTACGCGCCCGCCGGCCCGGCCTTCGCGCTCCTGCTCGTGACCGCGGGCGTGGTCCACCTCAACATGGCGGTCGGGCTGCCGCTGCTGGCGTGGGACCGCCAGACGCCTTACATGTGGGCCGTCCTCTCGGGCGCGGTCGTCAACGTCGTGCTGAACGTCGTGCTCATCCCGCCGTTTGGCATCCTCGGGGCGGCCGGCGCCACGCTCGTCGCCCAGGTGGCCGTGGGCGCCGTGACGTCGTGGCAGTACCGGGCCCTGACAGGGACGCTGCCGTTCGGCTCGTACGGCTCTCTGCTGCTCGTCGCGGGCGCGTCCTCGGCCGTGGCGGCGCTCGGCACGACGCAGGGCTGGCCCATTCTCGTCTCGGGTCCGCTCGTCGTCGCCACCGCCGCGGGCGTCGCGTGGTCGCTCGGGCTCGTCGACGTCGCCTCGCTGCAGGGCGGGGCCGCCGAGGCACCGGCGGGGACTGAGACCGAGGCTGCGACCGAGCCGTAATCTCTCGCCGGCCCGTGCCTGCCCACCCGACCTCCGTGCAATGACCCCGACGCTGGACGTCTCCACCGTCATCGTGAGCTACAACACGTTCGAGATGACGCGGATGGCCGTCGCGACTGCGCTCGCCGCCGCCGCCTCGCTCGCGCACGAGGTCATCGTCGTCGACAACGCCTCGCCCGATGGCAGCGCCGCGCGTCTCGCCGAGGCCTTCGCCGGAGACGCGCGCGTCCGGATCGTCGCCCGCGAGGACAACGCCGGCTTCTCGGCCGCCAACAACGTCGGGGCGGCGCTCGCGCGCGGTCGCGTGCTGTACTTCCTCAACCCGGACACGGTCTCGCACGGCGACTCCGTCGCCGCCCTCGTCCGCTTTCTCGACGCCCATCCGGAGGCCGGCGCCGTCGGGCCGCGCGTGCTCAACGCCGACGGCACCAACCAGGCGTCGGTCGCCGGCTTCGACACGCTGTGGACGCTCCTGCGCCACTACTTCCCGCTCGGTGGGCACCCGAGCGCGCGCAGCCTGCCGACAGCGACGGCGCCGGTCGATGTCGTGATCGGGTGCGCACTCGCGATCCCGCGTGCCGCCTTCGACCGCGTCGGCGGGTGGGACGAGCGCTACTTCATGTATGCCGAGGAGTTCGAGCTGTGCTGGGCCCTGCGGGACGCCGGCTACACGTCGTACTACGTGCGGGACGCCGAGATCACGCACCTCGGTGGGCAGTCCGGAATGGACCGATACGCGGAGCAGCAGGTCCTCAACGCGCAGAGCGCGACCGCCTTTCTGCGCCGCCACTACCCGGCGTATGTTCTGTGGGCGAACCGCGCCGGCGGGGCGGCCGGGTTCGCCGTGCGCGATGCCGCGTTCTCGGCCCTCGTGCGCCTCCGGCCGGCACACGCGGCCGATTACCGGCGACGAGCAGATGCAGCGCGTGCGCTCTGGAAGTGGTTCGCGCTCACGTACCGGTAGCCCGTGCATCTCGCCCTCGTCTCCCACTTCGACGCCCGGTCGCCGCGCGCGTGGTCGGGCATCCCGTACCGGATCGCGCGCGCGCTCGAGCGGCACGTCGACCGGATCACCGTCCTGCCGCCGTGCACGCCGCCGCGGACGCCGGCGGATGCCGCCCGCGCGGCGCGTGCGCGCCTCATGGGCGTCGCGTTCAGCCGCGCCCACACGGAGGCGTATGCCCGAGCGGTCGGGGCGACGGTGAGCGAGCAGGTCGCGGCCCTCCGGCCCGACGCCGTGCTGTCCATCGGGTCGCTGCCGCTGGCGCACCTCGACGCCGACGTCCCGGCCGGCTTCTGGATCGACGCGACGTTCGAGTCGCACCTGCACCTCTACGAGGGCTACGCTGCGCTCGGCGAAGCCGGCATCGCCGAAGCCCACCGCATCGAGGCCGCCGCGATCGCCCGCGCCGACCTCGCGGTCTACGCCTCGGCCTATGCCGCCGCCTCCGCGACCGACTACTACGGCGCGCCGCCCGAGCGCGTCGCCGTCGTCCCGTTCGGGGCCAACCTCGACGCGCCGCCCACCGCCGCCGACGTCGACGCCGCGATCGCGGCCCGTGCGCCGAGCCCGCTCCGGATGCTCTTCCTCGGCGGCGACTGGACGCGCAAGGGCGGCGACGTGGCCGTGCTCGCCGCCGACCGCCTCAACGCAGCCGGCGTGCCCGCCGTGCTGGATGTCGTCGGTGTTGTGCCGCCGCCCGCCGCCGCCCGGCCCTACGTCGCCGTGCACGGCTTCCTCCACAAGGACGTCCCGGCCGAGCGCGCCCGGCTCGAGCGGCTCATGGCGGAGGCCCACGTGCTCGTGATGCCGGTCCGCGCCGAGGCCTTCGGGTGCGTCTTCTGCGAGGCCGCGGCCTACGGCGTCCCGAGCCTGACGGCCCACGTCGGCGGCGCGCCGAGCGCCGTCGCGGACGGCGTGAGCGGCCTCGTCCTCGGCCCGCGCCCGGCGCCGGCCGAGATCGCCGACGCGCTCGTCCGCCTCATGCAGACGCCCGGCGCGTACGTCAGTCTCGCCCGCAGCGCCCGCGCGCACTACGAGACGTGCTTGAACTGGGACGTCGCAGCGGGCACCGTCGCCGCGCGGCTCCGCGCCCTCACCGGCCATGCGTGAGCGCCCCGTCCGCCGGATCTGCGTCCAGTGGCCGCGCCTCGGCCCGTACCACCTCGCGCGCCTGCGCGCGGCGCACGCCGCCTTCGCCGCGCAGGGCGTCGAACTCGTCGCGCTCGAGACGTTCGGGCTGGACGCGACCTACGCCTGGCGCGAGGAGACGGCCGCGGAGCCGTTCCACCGCGAGCAGGTGTTTCCCGGACAGGCCGCGCCTACGCCCGCCGAGATCCACGCCGGCGTCACGCAGGCCCTCGACCGGCTCCAGCCCGGCGCCGTCGCGATCAACAGCTACGCGCAGACCGACGCGCTCGCGGCGCTCGCGTGGTGCCGCCGCCATCGCCGCGTCGCGGTGTGCATGACCGACAGCACGGCCGACGACGCGCCTCGCTCTGCGCTACGCGAGGCGGCCAAGGGCGCGCTCGTCCGGCAGTTCGATGCGGCCGTCGTGGCGGGCACGCGCACGACGGCCTACCTCACCCGTCTCGGCCTCGCCCCGGCCCGCCTGTTCGCGCCGTACGACGTCGTCGACAACGCCGCCTTTGCGAGTGGCGGCCGGCGGCCCGACCTGCCGGGCCTCGGTGGCGAGCGGCCGTTCTTCCTCGCCTCCAACCGCTTCGTCGCGCGCAAGAACGTCGCGGCGCTCGTCCGCGCGTTCGCGGCCTACCGGCAGACCGGCCCGGCGCACCCGTGGGGCCTCGTGCTGCTCGGCGACGGGCCCGAGCGCGCCCACCTCGAGGCGCTCGTCCGCGACGCCGCCGTCCCGGACGTGGCGTTCGCGGGCTTCCAGCAGATCGACGTGCTGCCCGCCTACTACGCGGCCGCCGGCGCGTTCGTCCACCCGGCGCTGATGGACCAGTGGGGGCTCGTCGTCAACGAGGCCCTCGCCGCCGGCTGCCCTGTCGTCGTCTCGGACCGGGCCGGTGCGGCGGAGGACCTGGTCGTCGAGGGCGTCACCGGGTTCCGGTTCGACCCGTCCGACACGGACGCGCTCGCGCGCCGCCTCGCGTCGGTCGCGGCGATGCCGGCCGCGGCGCGGCGCGA
>JBBSUZ010000171.1:0-7001 GCA_038233965.1 Rhodothermales bacterium
CGATGGCCGGGATGGATCACGGCACGATGGCCGGGATGGATCACGGCACGATGGCCGGGATGGATCACGGCACGATGGCCGGGATGGATCACGGCACGATGGCCGGGACGCAAGATAATGGGGCGATGGACATGTCCTCGGCGAGCGCCGCGGTGCCCGGCCTCACCGAGACGCTCGACGCCTACCTCGCCGTCCACGACGCGCTCGCGGCCGACCGCCTCGCCGACGCGACGACGCAGGCCGCAGCTCTTGCCTCGGCCTTTGAGACGCTCACCGCGACGCCCCCGGCGGACAACGCGCACCTCTGGCACATGCACGCGGACGACCTCGCCGCCGTCCGCGCGCAGACGGTGGCCCTCGCCGCGGCCTCGGACCTCGACGCGGCCCGCGTGGCCTTCGGCACGCTCTCGGTCCCGATGATCCGCCTCGTGCAGGCCGTCGGCGTCCCGGCCGACTACGACCTCGCGCTGATGACGTGCGGCATGGCGCCGGGCGTGCCCGACGGCGGCGTCTGGATGCAGCGCGCCGGCACGACGGCCAACCCGTTCTTCGGGGCCCGGATGCCGACCTGCGGAACCCGCGACGGGTCTGTTTCCGACCCGAGCCGCCCAGATGCGGGCGGTCACACCGGCCACTGAGACTCCTTCTCCAGGGACGCCCCAAAGCGCCCCCAGTCTAGTTTCGCCCCACGCCTCGCTGAATGACTCTCTCGTATCGCCTGCTCGCTTTCGCAGCGCTCATTAGCCTCGCCGGCTGCGCCTCGGTCCGCCCCCAGGCCGCCTTCTCCGACGTCCAGGAGACGCTCGACGGGCGGACCGACGTGCGCACGGTCTGGCGGACGGGCTCCGAGGAGGACGCCCGCGCCGACCGCGCCGTGGACAGCCTGCTCGCCGCCCCGCTCACCGCCGACGCGGCCGTGCAGGTCGCGCTGCTCAACAATCGCCGGCTCCAGGCGGTCTACGAGGACGTGGGAGTCGCGCAGGCGGACCTCGTGCAGGCGGGCCTGCTCGCCAACCCGCTCGTCGGGGCCGGGATCCGGTTTCCGCTCGAAGGCAGCGAGGCGCCCGAGCTCCGGTTCTCGGTCGCGATGAGCTTCCTGTCGGTCTTCAACCTGCCGCTGCGCCGCGCCGTCGCGCGGAGCGCCTACGAGGCGGCGCGCCTCCGCGTCGCCGCGACGGTGCTGCGCTACGAGGCCGACACGCGGGCCGCGTTTACGCGCGCCCAGGCCGACGCGGCGCGGCTCGCGCTCCAGCAGACCGTCGTCGAGAACACGCAGGCGTCGTACCGGGCGTCGCTGCTGTTGCGGCAGGCCGGCAACGTGACCGCGGCCGACCTGCTCGCCGAGCAGGCGCTCTTCGAGCAGGCGCGCCTCGACCTCGTCTCGGCTGAGGCGCAGACGGCTGAGAGCCGCGAGCGCCTCGCGCGGATGCTGGGCGTCTTCGGCGAGAGAGCCGCGCTCACGCTCGCCGGCCAGATCCCGCCCGCCTCTGCGGACATGCAGGTCCCGGCCGACCTCGAGGCGCAGGCCGTCGAGGCGAGCCTGATGCTCGCGGCGTCCCGGCAGGACATCGAGACGCTCGGCCGGCGCCTCGGCCTGACGAACCTCACCGCCCTCATTCCCGACCGCGAGAGCGGCGCCGAGCTCGAGCGCCGCGACGGCCGCTTCGAACTCGGGCCGGATGTAACGGTCGCGATCCCGCTCTTCGATCAGGGCCAGGGACGGCTGGGCCGCGTGCGGTCCGAGTTGCGCCGCGCCCAGGCGCGCTATTACGCCCTCGGCGTCGACGTGCGGAGCACGGCGCGCGTGCTCGCGCGGCGCCTCGCGGCCGCCCAGGCGACGGCCGTGCAGTACCAGACGGTCGTTCTCCCGCTCCGCGCCGAGCTCACGCAGCAGACGCTGCTCCAGTACAACGCGATGCAGACGGGTGTCTTCGGCCTGCTCAACGCGCAGCAGATGGAGGTCGTCGCGAACCGCCGCTACCTCGACCGCCTCGCCGACTACTGGCGCACGCGGACTGACGTGGCCCTCCTGCTCGCCGGCGGGATGCCGGACGTCGGCACCGAGGCGCTCTCGATGTCCGAGGACGGCGCCGCGGACCCGATGATGGGCGCTGAGCACTGACGACCCGCGCCTTGAAACCGACTCGACACATCATAAACAGCAGTCCCACCATGTCTGACGCTCTCTCCCGCCGCGACTGGATCAAGGTCGGTGCGGTCGCCGTCGGCGCCGCGGCGCTCGGCCCGGCGCGCCGCGCTGCGGCCGCCATCCCAGCCACGTTCGACCCCGCCGCCGCCGCCGACTCGGTCGGCACCGTCATCGACACGAGCGCCTCTCCGAGCGCGGCGGCAGGCGCAGTGTCGTCGCGGCGCCCGCGCGTCGCGTCCGACCTGTCGTCGCCGTACGTCGGCGACCGGCCGAGCCGCGTGCACACGCCCAACGGATCGTCCATCACCGGCACGCGCGGCCCGGACGGCGCCTGGGTCTACCACCTCACCGCCGAAGAGGTCGAGCACGAGTTCACGCCCGGCCTCACCGCGACGTGCTGGGGCTACAACGGGCAGGTCCACGGGCCGACGTTCGAGGCCGTCGAGGGCGACCGCGTTCGTGTCTACGTCACGAACAAGCTGCCGACCGCGACGACCGTCCACTGGCACGGCTTCTTCCTGCCGAGCGGCATGGACGGCGTCGGCGGGCTCTCGCAGGCCGCGATCCCGCCCGGCGAGACGTACATGTACGAGTTCCCGGTCGCGCAGAACGGGACGTTCATGTACCACTCGCACCACGACGAGATGACGCAGATCGCGCTCGGGCTGACGGGCATGTTCATCGTCCACCCGCGCGGGCCGTCCAACGTCGACCGCGACGTGGCGTTCATGCTCCACGAGTGGCGCATCGACCCCGGCACGAGCCGCCCGAACCCGAACGAGATGTCGGACTTCAACGTGCTCACGATGAACGGCCGCGCCTTCCCCGGGACCGATCCCATCGTGATCGGGCACATGGACAAGGTCCGCTTCCGCTTCGGCAACCTCTCGCCGATGGACCACCACCCGATCCACCTCCACGGCCACGCCTGGAAGATCACGGCCACGGACGGCGGGCAGATCCCGGTCGCCGGGCAGTGGCCCGAGACGACGGTCCTCTGCCCGACCGGAAGCACGCGGACGGTCGAGTGGACGGCCGACGCGCTCGGCGACTGGGCCATGCACTGCCACATGACGCACCACGTCATGAACCAGATGGGTCACAACATCCCCAACATGACCGGCGTCGACGCGGCGCGGCTCAACCGCGAGGTCCGGCCGCTGATGCCGGGCTACATGACGATGGGCGAGGCCGGCGGCGGCGAGATGGGCGAGCACGTCGAGAGCGGCCACATGGCGGTCCCGGAGAACTCGGTGCCGATGGTCGGCGGGGCGGGCCCGTTCGGCTACATCACGATGGGCGGGATGTACACGAACGTGCTCATCCGGCCGAAGCCGGTCGACGTGAACCGTTTCCCCGGCTGGTACGACCACCCGGCGGGGACCGTCGCCGGACGCGCCTCGGCCGCCCAGGCGGCGCGCGACGGCATCCAGATCACGTAGGGCCTATCCGCAGCGTCAGACCTGTCATTGCGAGGATCAAAGCGACGCGGCATCTGCAGGACGGCGCCGCCCATCCGGTGGATCACCGCGTCTAGTCTCGAGATTGCATCACGGCGCTCGCACTGACAGGACCTTTTTCGGATAGACGCTTAAGCGCAGGATCTCTTCGCGGCCTCTTCGACACCCACCTTAACGCCTTTTAAGGCTGCAAGCCGCACCGAGGCGCTGCTCGGCCGTTAGAGAGGGAGCACTATCTCTCGCTCCAATGGACCGCCGACTCTTCCTTCGCAACGCCTCCGCCGTCGGCCTGCTCGCGGGCGTTTCGTCGATGACGCCCGCCTGGGCACGGTCGGGCCTGTCTGGACCTGCCCGGGCCGAGGGCCTCGTCCCGACGCGCCGCGGAGGCGGCCTCGTCGAGTACGACCTGACGATCGACCGGACGCCGCTCACGCTGAACGGGCGCACCGGCACGGCGATCACGATGAACGGGACCGTGCCGGGGCCGATGCTCCGCTTCACAGAAGGCGACGAGGCCGTCATCCGCGTCCACAACCGGATGGACGAGGACACGTCGGTCCACTGGCACGGGCTCATCCTGCCCAACGCCATGGACGGCGTGCCACACGTCAACTTCCCCGGCATCGCCGCGCGCTCGACGTTCGAGTACCGCTTCCCGGTCCGGCAGTTCGGGACGTACTGGTGCCACAGCCACTCGGCCTTCCAGGAGCAGTCCGGCCTCTACGCGCCGCTCATCATCGACCCCGCCGGCGGCGAGCCCGAGGCGTTCGACCGTGAGCACGTCATCGTGCTCTCGGACTGGACGTTCGAGAACCCGCACGACGTGCTGGCGAACCTCAAGAAGCAGAACAGCTACTACAACTACCAGCGTCAGACCGTCGCTGACCTCGTGCGCGGCGAGCGGATGAGCCTCGGCGCGTGGCTCGACTGGGAGAAGATGCGGATGGAAGCCGGTGATATCTCGGACGTGACCGGGGCGACGTACACGTTCCTCATGAACGGGCAGGCGCCGGATCCGGGCTGGGAGGGCCTCTTCCGTGCGGGCGAGCGGGTCCGAATCCGGTTCATTAACGCCGGCGCGGGCACGTTCTACGACGTCCGCATCCCCGGCCTCGACCTGCGCGTGGTGCAGGTCAACGGGCAGCACGTGCAGCCGGTCGTGGTCGAGGAGTTCCGGATGGGCCTCGCCGAGACGGTCGACGTCATCGTCGAGCCGCGTGACCGGGCGTACACGGTCTTTGCCGAGCCGATGGACCGCTCGGGCTACGCCCGCGGCACGCTCGCCCCGCGCGTCGGCATGACGGCGGCGGTGCCGGAGCGCCGCGTGCGGCCGACGCTCTCGATGATGGACATGGGCATGGACATGGCCGGGATGGACATGGCTGGGATGGACATGGGTGGCATGGACATGCCGGGCACGGACACGGGCTCGATGCCTGGGATGGACATGAGTGGAGGCTCGATGGCGGGCATGGACATGCCGGGCGCCTCGGCGCCAGCCGACTCATCGATGGCGGGCATGGGCGCGATGGCCGGAATGGACCACGCCGGGATGAACATGCCGGGCATGGACATGGGTGGCATGGATCACGGCGCGATGGCGATGGGCACCGCTGCCATGAGCCCCAACGGCCTCCGCGCGCCGGGCACCATCCCGCCGCCGACGATGCACGGCCCCGACGGCCACGGCCCGGCCAACGCGATGGCGCCCGACATCACGCGCAGCCGCCTCTCCGAGCCGGGCGTCGGCCTGGGCGACGACGGCCGCCGCGTGCTCGTCTACGCCGACCTGAAGTCGCTCCGTCCCGAGCCGCGCCGCGCGCCCGACCGCGAGATCGAGCTCCACCTCACCGGCAACATGGAGCGCTACATGTGGGGCATCAACGGCAAGACCTACGCCGAGGAGCCGCTCATCCCGATGGTCTTCGGCGAGCGCCTGCGGATGACGATGGTCAACGACACGATGATGAACCACCCGATGCACCTCCACGGCATGTGGATGGAGCTCGAGAACGGGCAGGGCGAGTTCATCCCGCGCCTGCACACGGTCGTGGTGAAGCCCGCCGAGCGCGTCTCGGTGCTCATCGAGGTGAACGCGATGGGGCCGTGGGCCTTCCACTGCCACGTGCTCTACCACATGGACCTCGGCATGTTCAGGGTCGCGATGGTGCAGGCGCCTGGTGCGGTCGTCCCCGACGAGCTCGACGCCTCCTATGTCCCCCAGGGGTGACATCCGCCTCCTTCACGATCACGACCGGTCTCATGCTCAGACGCCTCTCCCTCCTTCTCGCGCTCGTTGCCCTGTCCCCCACGGCCTGGGCGCAGACCGAGGCGCCGCCGTTTCCCGAGTACCCGGATTTCCAGCCGGGCGCCGTCGCCGCGGCCGATCAGCACCTATACAGCCTCGCACTGATCGACCTTCTCGAGGTGGCCCCGACGGCCGCGGGCGTCCCGGCGCGCTTCGACGGGTTCTACCGCATCGGCAACGACTACACGCGCTTCTACCTCAAGACCGAAGGCGAGGTCGAAGACGGCGCGGGCGATGCCGAGGCGCAGGCGCTCTACAGCCGCCTCGTGGGCGCGTTCACCGAGGTGCAGGCCGGCGTCCGGCTCGAGACCGCCTTCGGAGACGGCGCGCTCCGCGCGCGGCCCGGCCTTGCGGTCGGCCTCGAGGCGCTCGCGCCGTACTTCTTCGAGGCCGAGCCCGTCTTGTTCGTCTCCTACAAGGGCGACGTCTCGGCACGCTTTACGGGCTCCTACGACCTGCTCATCACGCAGCGGCTCGTGCTCCAGCCGCGCGTCGAGGCCAACGCGGCGCTCCAGCGCGTCGAAGACTGGGGCGTCGGGTCGGGCCTGAACGACGTCGAGCTCGGCCTGCGGCTGCGCTACGAGATCCGGCGCGAGATCGCGCCGTACGTCGGCGTGAACTGGAGGAACCAGTTCGGCAGCACGGCCGACCTCACGCGCGCCGCCGGCGGCGACGCCTCGCAGGCACTGCTCGTCTTCGGCATCCGCCTTTTCCGCTGACGCCGCATCTTCCTGATCAACCTTCCACCTGCAGGCCTGATCCGCCCTCTTCTGCTCGGCATCCGTCACCTCGCGGCGATGGCCGTCGGATAGTCTCCACGCACTCCCCGACCACCCCGGCTATGCGCAGTATCGCTCTTCTCCTCGCCCTTCCGCTCACGCTTACGGCGTGCACGTCGCGCGACGCCCCGGTCGAGCCGGCCGCCGTTCCCACCACCGATGCAACCGTCCTCGCTCCGGCAGAACAGCCCGAGCTCCCCGCGAACGCAATGCCAGGCATGGACCACAGCACGATGGCCGGCATGGATCGCAGCGGTGCCGACAGTGGCGCAATGGCCGGCATGGATCGCGGCGCAATGCCGGGC
>JBBSUZ010000172.1:0-6996 GCA_038233965.1 Rhodothermales bacterium
CGAGGGCGGCTTTACGGGCGGCGGGCGCGTGCTCGAGATCGCCGAGACGATGGAGTTTCCGCTCGTCCGCGTCCTCGCCGACATCGAGATGGCCGGCGTCAAGATCGACGAGCGCGTCCTCGCCGACATCCGCGTTGGCCTCGACGCGACGCTCGCCGAGCTCGAGATCAAGATCTTCGACGCCGCGGGCCGCACCTTCCTCATCGGCTCGACGCAGCAGCTCGCCGAGGTCCTCTTCAATGCTCCGCCGACCGACGAGGAGAAGGCCCTCGCCGTCGTCTGGCAGGAGGAGGTGGACAGCGCGCTCTCGGGCAAGTCCAAGAAGCAGCTCAAGGAGGAGGCGCCGACGTTCGGGCTCGGCCTGAAGCCGCTCTCGAAGACGTCCACGGGCCGCCCGAGCACGGACGAGAACGCGATGAGCGAGTTGGCGAAGGAGCACGCCCTGCCCGCGCTCGTCCTCGACTGGCGCAAGGTCTCGAAGCTCAAGAGCACGTACGTCGACCGCCTGCCCGAGCTCATCCACCCCGAGACGGGGCGCGTCCACACCAACTTCAACCAGACGATCGCGGCGACGGGCCGGCTGTCGTCGTCCTCGCCCAACCTCCAGAACATCCCGATCCGGACCGAGGTCGGGCGCGAGATCCGCCGCGCGTTCGTCGCCGAGCCCGGCTCGCTGCTGCTCTCGGCGGACTACGCGCAGATCGAGCTGCGCATCCTCGCGCACCTCTCCGAGGACGCGGGCCTCGTCGAGGCGTTCGAGACGGGCCAGGACATCCACACCGCGACGGGCGCCCGCGTCTTCGGCGTCCCCTACGCGGACGTCACGCGCGAGCAGCGCGACCGCGTGAAGCAGGTCAACTACGGCATCCCGTACGGCATCTCGGCCTTCGGCCTCGCCAACCGCCTGCGCGTCTCGAACAGCGAGGCGCAGGACCTCATCAACGAGTACCGTACGGCCTACCCCGGCGTCATCGCGACGCTCGACGGCATCCTGCAGGACGCGCGCCGGACGGGCTACGTCGAGACGCTGCTCGGGCGCCGCCGCTACGTCCCGCAGATCACGTCGCGCAACCCGAACGACCGCGCCTACGCCGAGCGCATCGCGATCAACATGCCGATCCAGGGCACGCAGGCGGACATGATCAAGCTGGCGATGATCGCCATCCACGACCGCCTCCCGGCCGAGGGCCTCAAGGCGCACATGATCCTGCAGGTCCACGACGAGCTCGTCCTGGAAGTCCCCGAGGCGGAAGTCGAGGCCGTCAAGACGATCGTGATGGAGGAGATGATGGGCGCGCTGCCGCTCTCTGTCCCGATCGTGATCGGCCTCGGCGTCGCCCCCAACTGGCTCGACGCCCACTGACGCGACGAGACCAAGTCCTCGCTTCCTACACCGTCATCCTGAGCGCAGTCGAAGGATCTCTGCAGCGCGCGGCGCCTCGTCAGAGCGCTGGCCCCCAGCGTTCTGCTCGGCAGAGATCCCTCGACAGGCTCTGGATGACGTTGGGTCAGGCTCGTAGGTCGAGCTGAACGACTTCGCGGCAGCGCACGGTCGCGTGGCTAACAGCGGAGTGAACTCAGGACGACCCAGCCCGCGTCGCCGGGGCGCTTGACCTCCCAGAACGTCCAGCCGTTGCAAGACGGGCGATTGACGGCTGCTGCTCCCGCCGCCGAAGGCGAGCGAAAGGGCTGCCCGTCGTAGACGATGTGCCCGTCCTCGACGCACGCGATGCGAGGCTGCTTCTTGTACGTCGCCCTGAGTTCGGTACCCACAGGCAGCACGACGCCCTTTCCAGTCCAACTGCCAGTCGGTTGGGGTGGAATCGGTGGGGTGGGCAGTGGGTCGCCGGGTCCAGGCCTCGGGAGCAGTTTACCGTTGGGGCTGAGCGATGCCAGGAAAGCAGCGACGTCGCCCGCCTCGGGCTGGAAGCCGCAGACGCTCTCGACCTCGGCCGCGAGCAGGTCCGCGAGGCGCGGCTCGGCGACGAGATTGGCCCACGCCTGCGGGATCGCCGCCTCGGCGCCCTTGCGCTGGCGCGACCGCTTGTAGTCCGCCTGCGCCCGCTCGAACGCCTCGCCGCTCTCGACGGCGTCGCGGGAGAGATAGCGCTGGAGCATCGCGGCGCTGTCTACGGGGTCGCGCTCGAGCAGGTCGAGGAGGTAGACGCGGCGGTCGTCGTACGTGCCCTGCATCGCCGGGAGGTAGACGTGCCACGTCGCGCCGTCGGTGAGGATCGCGATCGGGACGCCCTCGTGGAACGCGTACTCGAACAGCTGTCGGTCCGCGTGCCCGGCGAGTCCCGGCTGCTTCACCTCGACGAAAACGGCCGGCGTGCCGCGCGTGAGCAGGGCAAAGTCCACGCGCCGCGTGCCGACGCTGTACTCGGGCGCGACGATGCCGGGGTCGAACGCGGGCCAGCCGAGCGCGTCGAGGATCGGGAGCACGACGCCGATGCTGACCGACGCCTCGTTGGCGAGCGATCCGTCGCGGAGGCGCTGGCGGGCGGCAGAGATGCGGTCGAGTAGGGACATGCCGTCAAGTTAGCGGAGCGGCGAGCGTCAGAACACGCCGCCCTTGCCCCACGAGAGCTTGTCGCGGAGCGTCGCGAAGACGTCGCGGCCGGGCAGCGTCACGAGGCGGACGGTGCCCGCCGAGCGGACGACGCGGATCGTGACCTCGGCGTGGCCGGGGACGAGGGCGGACATGCCGTCGACGGCGAACGCGAACGCGTCGTCGCGCGTGACGACGCGGAGCACCAACTCGCACGACGCCGGGAGCACGATCGGGCGGGCGGTGAGCGTGTGCGGCGCGATCGGCGCGACCACCACGACGTCCGTCTCGCGGTTGCCCGGGACGACGATCGGTCCGCCCACAGAGAGCGCGTACGCCGTCGAGCCCGTCGGGGTGGCGACGACGAGGCCGTCGGCCCAGTACGTGTTGAGGAAGAGGCCGTCGACGGTCGCCTCGATCTGGATCATCGACGTCGTGCCGGACTTGTCGACGACGACGTCGTTGAGCGCCCATCGGGGCACGCCCGGCGCGTCGGCGCCGTCGATGGCGACGTCCAGCGTCGTCCGCTTCTCGACGGCGTAGCGGCCCGCGACGACGGCCGCGAGCACGTCGGTGACCTCGGCCACGTCGGCGCGCGTGAGGTAGCCCAGCCGGCCGACGTTGACGCCGAGGATCGGCGGGCCGTCGAGACCCGCGCGGTGCGCCGAGCGCAGGACGGTCCCGTCGCCGCCGAACGACAGCAGCACGTCCGCTCCGGCGACCGGGTCGTCGGTGACGCTCTCGGGCGCGACGTGCGTGCCGCGCTCGGCGAGGCCGTCCGCGAGCGGGCGGTCGAGGCGTGTGGAAAGGCCGCGCTCGGCGAGCCAGGCGACGGCCTCGGCGAGGGCGGGCCAGAGGGCGTCCTTGGACGTGTTGCCGGTGATGCCGAACGTCATGCGCGTGGGGGAGGGGCGCGGAACCTACACCGCCGGCGCGCCGCGGTGCCCGGGCCGGGCCAGATCGGTGCGCTCAGCGCGAAACCGCTTGCGATTCCGCCGGCGTGTCGCGAACCTGCGTCGGTTCAGCCACATCCCCGATGCGCATCTCCTCCTCCGTCCGCCTGCTCGGGCTCATGAGCGCGCTCGGGCTCATCCTCGGAGCAGCCTATGCCCCCGCTGCGCCTGCGTCGCCTGCCGTGCTCCCGGCGGTACTCCCCGACTCGACGTGGCACTGGCCGGAGCACAGCCGGAACCTCCGCGTGCTCCCGGACACGACGTCGGCCGCGACGCTGCGGCGCACGATGCAGGGCTTCACGCGCTCGCTCGGCGTCCGATGCTCCGCCTGCCACGTCGGCTCCGGTTCGGACTTCAACGCGTGGGACTTCGCGTCGGACGCCAAGCTGCACAAGGACGTCGCGCGGGGCATGATGCGCATGACGACCGAACTGAATGCCTCGATCGTGCCAGCTGCGATCGGGTCGCACCAGCACGGCGCACCGGCCCCCGAGGTCCACCGCCACGCCGATGGTGCGGAGCATGTCCATGCCGCTGCGCCGGAACACGGGCACGCGGCGGAGCATGCTGAGACACACGACGATGCGCTCGTCACCTGCTGGACGTGCCACCGCGGCCAGTCCCACCCCGAGACGATGCCGCCCGCCGGCACGTCCGACGCCCACTGATCCAGATGCCCATCCCGGCACCCGTCGAAGCTCGCCCGCGCCCCGTCTCTGCCGGCCGCGCCCTCGGCCTGTTCGTGCTCTACACCGTCACCTTCGCCGTCGGCGGCGGCCTCGCCGCTGGCATCATGGCCTTCGTCTTCGACGCCGTCTCGACCGGCGGCTCCTACGACCCGAACGTCTACGCGATCACGTTCGGCGTAACGGGTTTCATCGCCTACAAGCTGGCCCAGCGCGTTGCGGAGGGTTGAAAGATTGAGGGTGCCCGATTTAGATAGTTGTGTAAATTATTCCATAACAACAAAAATGTGTCATCCTGAACTTGTTTCAGGATCTGTGTTTTGCCTTTGTCGGACGTTGGCGAAACGCAGATCCTGAAACGAGTTCAGGATGACAAGAGTGGAGGGACGCGGTGAACGTCGGGCGTCGGCACGGTGGGCGTCGGGCGGCGGGTCGGTACATTTCACCCCTCAGTCCGCAGGCAACCTTTGGGACTGAAGGTTACGTCCGGCGCGCCGCCGAGTCTTGGCAGGCACACCACCCTGCCCGCCATGCTGTCGAGAGTCTGGAGCGCCGCCGTCATCGGCGTGGACGCCATCGCCATCGAGATCGAGACCCATTCGGAGCCGAACATCCCGCGCTGGACGGTCGTCGGGCTGCCGGACGGGGCGGTGCGCGAGAGCCGCGACCGCATCTGGGCCGCGCTCAAGAACAGCAGCCTGCCCGTCCCACGCGGTGCGCTGACGGTCAATCTCGCGCCCGCCGACGTCCGCAAGGAAGGCTCGGCCTACGACCTCCCGATGGCGCTCGGCCTGCTCGCCGCCGAGCCGACCCACAGCGGCGCGCGGGCCATCGCGCAGGACGTCCTCGACGGCCTCACGATCGTCGGCGAACTGGGGCTCGACGGGGCCGTCCGGCCCGTGCGCGGCGTGCTCCCGATGGCCGTCGCCGCGCTCGCCGACGGCCGGCGCGGGATCGTCGTGCCGGCCGAGAATGCGGCCGAGGCGGCCGTCGTCGAGGGGCTCGCGGTGTACGCCGTGGCCAGCCTGCGCGAGGCCGTCGACCTGCTGACGGTGCGACAGGGGGTCGGCGACGCGGCCGTCGCGCAGCCGTTCGTCGCCGGTGACGGGCTCGTCGGCGGGCCCGACTTCGCGGACGTCCGCGGGCAGGCCTTCGTGAAGCGCGCACTCGAAGTGGCAGCGGCGGGCGGACACAACGCGCTCCTCATCGGGCCCCCCGGGGCCGGCAAGACGATGCTCGCGCGTCGCCTGCCGACGATCCTGCCGCCGCTGACGGCCGCCGAGGCGCTCGAGACGACCACGGTCCTGTCGGTCGGTGGCCGGCTCAACGGGTACGCCCGTAGCGGCCTCGTCTCGGTCCGCCCGTTCCGCTCGCCGCACCACACGATCTCGAACGCGGGGCTCTGCGGCGGCGGCTCGAACCCGCAGCCCGGCGAGATATCGCTCGCCCACAACGGCGTCCTCTTCCTCGACGAGCTGCCCGAGTTCGACCGCGCCGTACTCGAAGTTTTGAGACAGCCACTGGAGGAGGGTGAAGTGACCATCTCCCGAGCACGCGCGAGCGTCCGCTTCCCGGCGCGCTTCATGATGGTCGCGTCGATGAACCCGTGCCCGTGCGGCCACGCCGGCGACCCGACGCGGGCGTGCGTCTGCGGACCGTCTGCCGTGCAGCGCTACCTGTCGAAGGTGTCGGGCCCGCTGCTGGACCGCATCGACCTGCACATCGAAGTCCCGCCGGTCCCGTTCGAGGACCTTCGCCGCAAGGCGGACGCCGAGCCGAGCGCGGACGTCCGGGCGCGTGTCGTCGCGGCCCGCGAGCGGCAGGCGGCCCGCGTCGCGGCGGAAGTGCACGCGCCGACGTGCAACGCCGGCCTGACGGCTCCTCAGGTCCGCCGCCACTGCGCGCTCGACGCGTCGGGGCAGGCGCTCCTGCAGTCTGCACTGACGCGCCTCGGGCTCTCGGCGCGTGCCCACGACCGCATCCTCAAGGTCGCGCGCACGATCGCGGACCTCGCCGCCGAGCCCGACATCCGAGCCGAGCACGTCGCCGAGGCCGTCCAGTACCGCTCGCTGGACCGGTCCGGCTGGGGCCTCGGGTGACCACGTTCCGCGGCTTCCGGGTCCCTCCGGCGCGCTGCCCCGTCGCCGACTACGGCGCGGGCTGGTTCTTCGTTACCGTCGTGACGGCGGGGCGTGTCCCGTGGCTGTGCCGCATCCGAGGCGGCCGCATCGTCCTCACACCGGCCGGCGGGGTCGTCGCTGGCGAATGCGTGCGCACGGGGGCCCTGCGACCGGGCGTCGTGGTGGACGCGTTCGTGGTGATGCCGGACCATGTGCATCTGATCGTCGGCCTCGGCGTGGGGCCGGGCGTCCGCGCGGAGGGGGACGTCGGCGCAAAGACGCCCCAGCGGGGCGTCTCTACGAATGCGGTGACGTCGAATGCGGGGGCGTCGGGCGGTGGGGCGTCGGGCGGTGGGGCCGGGCGGCCATGGCGGCCGGGGGTGCTCGGCGCGGTCGTCGGACACATAAAAGGAGCCAGCACCAAGCGTATCCGGGCCAGCCTCGACCCGGCGTTCGCCTGGCAAACCCGGTTCCACGACGTCATCATCCGCGACGAGCGGCACCTCGACGCCGTGCGGCGGTACATCGAGCAGAACCCGGCCGAATGGGAGCGTCGACACCGGCCCCACGAGCCCGTCCACGGCCCTGGTCCAACCCGCGCGCATTTGTAGAGACGCCCCGCTGGGGCGTCTACACGCCGAGGCATCTACGGACGCGCCCGGCCGTCACGCGCCCGGCCGTCACGC
>JBBSUZ010000173.1:0-6957 GCA_038233965.1 Rhodothermales bacterium
AATCCCCACTCCCCAATCCCCACTCCCCAATCACGCCGTGTTCGGTGTGGAGAAGCGGAGGGTGACGCGCGTGCCGCGGCCGGGTGCGGAATCCACGGCGAGCGTGCCGCCGAGTAGCTCGAGCCGCCGCCGGACGCTGTAGAGCCCGAAGCCGCCGCCGGCGGCGCTCGCGGCGGGGTCGAATCCGCTGCCGGCGTCCGATACCTCGACCTCGGCCGTCGCGCCGTCGCGTCGCAGGCGGACCGTCGCGCGGTCCGTTCCGGCGTGCTTGGCGATGTTGAACAGCAACTCGCGCACGACGTCCGTAACGAGCACGCGTACCTCGCGGTCGGCGAAGCTGGCGCCCCGCGTGTCCGCGCCGTCCGCGATGTCGACGTCGACGGTGAGGCCGTACGTCTCGCCGGCGGGGCCGGCGAGCCAGCGCAGCGTGAGCGCGTAGTCGTCGCTGTCGAGGACGGGCGGGGTGAGGTCGAGCGCGAGGCGGCGCGCCGCCTCGATGCCCTCACCGACGATGGCCGACGCCCGCGCGATGCGGTCGCGGAGCGGCTCGGCGGCGGCGTCGCGCTGCGCGCTCGCGAGCAGGATCTGCGCGCCGAAGAGGAGCTGCTGCACGTCGTCGTGGAGCAGCGCCGAGAGGCGGTGGCGCTCGGCCTGCTCGGCGAGTGTGAGCGCGCGCGCGAGGTCGCGGATCTCGTCGTTGGTGCGCGCGAGCGCGGCCGTCTGCTCGCTCAGGCGGTCGCGCTGGGCGGCGATCTCGGCCTGCTGCTCCGCGACGGCGCGCCGCAGACGCGCCGTCTCGACGGCGCGCCGCAGCGCGACCTCGAGCACCGGCGCGGTGAGCGCGCTCTTGACGAGGTAGTCCAGCGCGCCCGCCTGCATCGTCTCCACGGCGATGGCCGTGTCGTCGACGCCGGTCAGCATCACGACGGGCAGGCCCTGCGCGCCGTAGACCGGCAGCAGGTCCGTGCCGTCGGCGTCGGGCAGGCGCAGGTCCAGCAGGACGACGTCCGGCCCGGCCCCGTCGAAGCCCGTCTCGAGGCACGTCCGGCCTTCGGCGGCCGTCGCGGCCTCGCAGACGTCGTGCGCGGGGTCGAGCGCGCGGCGGACGAGCGCGCGGTCGACCGCGTCGTCCTCGACGAGGAGGACACGGAGGGGCAGCAGCGTCACGGCAGCGCGGGCGGAAACTCGACGAGCCGCCAGTAGACCTTCAGCATCTGGACGACCTCGAGAAAGTCCTCGCCGGCGCGGCTCTTCAGGATGTAGCCGGCGACGTGGTGGCCGTACGCGGCGAGCTTGTCCTCGTCGCGGTCGCTCGTGGTGAGCACGAACACGATCGCGCGCGAGAGGGCCGGGTCGTCGCGGACGGCCTCGAGCAGCTCGAGCCCGTTCATCCGTGGCAGGTTGATGTCGAGCAGGACGACGTACGGGTGCGGCAGCGTGCCCGGCGTGCGCATCATCGCGAGCGCCTCGACGCCGTCGCGGGCGACGACGAACGGGTTGGCGATGCGCTGCTGCCGGAAGGCGCGCTGGATGGCCTCGGCGTCGACGTCGTCGTCCTCGACGAGCAGCAGGGTGATTCCGTTGACTTCCACGGCGTCGGGAGAGGGCGTCAGGGGTGAAGCGGCCAGGTGAAGCGGAAGCGAGCGCCGCCGCCCGGGCGCTCGTCTACCGTGACGTGCCCGCCGCGCGCCTCGACGGTCTTGCGGACGATGGCGAGGCCCATGCCGCTGCCCTCGACCTCGTCGCGCGGGCGCAGCGTCTGGAACATGCCGAATGCGCGCTCGCGGTAGATGTCGGCGATGCCCGGCCCGTCGTCAGCGACGGTGAACTCGGCCCATGCGCCGAGCACGCGGGCGGAGACGGACACGCAGCCGTCCGCGCGGTCGTGGTGCTTGATCGCGTTGGCGACGAGGTTGCGCACGACGAGCTCGAGCGGCGCGCGCGCCGTGACGACGGTCGGCAGGTCGCCCTCGACGCGGACGTCGAAGCCCTCGGGCGGCGCGACGAGCGCGACGGTCTCGTGGACGAGCGCGGCCGTGTCGACGGCCTCGGCCGCGGCCTCCTGCCGGCCCGCGCGCGCGTACGTGAGCAGGCTGTCGAGCAGGCGCTCCATGCGCTCGGCGCGACTGCGCAGGAGCGCGAGGTGGCGCGCGGACTCGGGCGGGAGCGCGCCGGCTGCGTCCTCGGCGATCCACGACGCGAGGCTGTCGATGGCCCGCAGCGGGGCCTTGAGGTCGTGCGAGGCGACGTAGGCGAACTGGTCCAGTTCGGCATTGGAGCGCTCGAGCTCGGCCGTCCGCGCGGCCACGCGGTCCTCGAGCGCGTCGTTGAGGAGGTGCAGCGCGGCCTGCGCGCGGGCGCGGTCCGTGACGTCGTAGCCCGACACGACGACGTGCGTCACGGCGCCGTCGGCGCCGAACAGCGGGAAGGCTGCGAACTCGACTGTCCGCGCGTCACTGCCGACCCGGTACGGGGCCTCGAGGCCGGCCGTCTCGCCGGCGGCGGCCTGAGCAACCGCGTCGGCGATGCGGGCCTGGGTCGGCGCGTCGCCGGCCCACCAGACGGTCTCGTGGACCGGCTGCCCGGCGACGTCCCCGAGTGCGACGCCGTAGATGTCGAGGGCCGCGCGGTTGATGTACTCGACCGTGCCCGACGGCGAGCAGATGCCGGCGAAGATGGGCAGCCCGTCGAGCGTGCGCTGTGCGCGGGCCTCGCTCTCGGCGAGCGCGGCCCGCGTCGCGGCGAGCGCGTCGGAGGCGGTGCGCCGCTCGGTGACATCGCCCACCGTCCCGACGACGCACAGGCTGCTGCCGGCGCCGCGTGCCCACGCGGACGCCTCGATCCAGCGGACGCCCCCGTCGGGCATATGGAGGCGATACTCGACGTGCGTCGGCTCGGCCTTCCGCTCGGCGGCGGCCACGCAGAACCGGTCGAACGCTGCGCGGTCCTCGGCGTGGACGCGTGCCGCGAACGCGTCCATCGGCATGCCGGCCGGGAGCGCGAGAATCGATCGCGCGCGGTCGTCCACGGTGGGGACGTCGACGTCGGGGTCGAACTCGAACGTGCCGAGGTGGGCCGCGATCAGGGCCGTCTTGAGCGTGTCCGTCGCCGTGCGCGTGCGGGCGGCAGCGGCGTGCACCTGCGTCCGGTCGGCGACGATTACGACGGCGCGGGCCGGGCGGCGCGGGTCGCCCGCGAACACGACGCGCTTGCGCACCTGGACGACCGCGACGGAGCCGTCGGGGCGGAGCAGGCGGTGCTCGATCGTGAACGCGCCGTCGCCGGCCAGCGCGGCCGCGATCCGCGCCTCGACGTCCGCGCGGTCGTCCGGGTGGATGCGGGCGTGGAGGCGCTCGCGTGCGACGGGCACGTCCGCAGGCAGGCCGAAGAGGTCGGCCGCCTGCGCGTCGGCCAGCACGGTGTCCGCGGCGTAGTCGACCGTGATCAGGCCGAGGCCGGCGAGGTCCATCGCCTGTTCGAGGCGCGCCTCGGTCTCGCCGTGCGAGTCGTCGTGCGAGTCGGATTGGTCGGCCAACGGCGTGCGCGTCGTCTGGATCGGGTCTGGTCGGGCCAACCTACCTCCGTACGCGTCAGCCGAGCGCGGCGACGAGCGCGGGCAGCGACTCGGGCGTCGAGAGGACGGCGTGGGCGCCGGCCGTCATGAGCGTCCGGCGGTGGGCGGCGAGGTCGTGGCCCGGCGGCACGATGCCGACCGGGAGCACGCCCGCTGCGAGCGCGGCGCCGATGTCGTCCACGGTGTCGCCGGCGAAGAGGGCCGTCCCGGCGGGCATCCCGAGGCGCTCGAGCGCGCGCGTGACGCCGAACGGGTGCGGCTTCTCGCGTCCCGCCTGCTCGTCCATCCCGACGACGACCGTCACGAGCGCGTCCCACCCGAAGCGGCGCAGCGTCCACTCGGCGTCGGCCTCGGGGCGGCCGGTGACGAGCGCAAGGCGCGCCATGCCGGCGAGCTCCTGGAGCGTCTCGGTCCGGATCATCGCGGGCTCGGTCGTGATGAGCCCGTCGAAGTCCGAGCCGCGGTAGCGCCGCTGGAAGGTTTCGACGACGGTCTCGTAGGGGATGTCTACGCCGGCCTCGGTGAGGAGCGCGTGCGAGAGCACCCAGTCGTTGTTGTAGCCGCCGGCGTCCTTGAGCGCCTGCACGCGGCCGGCCGGCGGCGGGGCACCGCCGAGCGCGGTGACGGTTTCGTCGATGGCACGTCGGAACGAGCCGCGGACGTCGACGAGCACGCCGTCCATGTCGAGCAGGACCGTTTCGATCATGGGAGGGGATGTGGGGTGTGGCCGGGTGAACCCGAACCTGATGCGGGATAGGGGCTGCGGGAGCGCGGCCAGGTCGTGGCCAGGCATTCTATCCCGTACCCCACATCCCTTATCCCGGCTCGGCCTCCAGAAGCGCGTCGTTGGACGCCGTGGCACGGATGCGGTCGGTGAGGCGCGTCAGGGCCTCGCCCGGGCCGAGGCCGAGGAGGCCCGCGCGGAGCGCGCGGACATCGGCGAGGCGCTCGGGCGAGAGCAGCATTTCGACGCGCCGCGTCGCGCTCGCGAGGACGTCGACGGCGGGGAAGAGGCCGGCGGCGGCGAGGTCCGCGCGCAGGCGGATCTCGAGGTTGCCCGTGCCGGCGAACTCGTCGGCGATGGCGTCGTCGGCAGGGTTGCCGGTCTCGGTGAGGAGCGCCGCGAGCACGGTGAGGCTGCCGCCCTCCTCGACGGTCCGGGCGGCGCCGATGAGGCGCTTGGGGCCGCGGATGGCTGCAGGGTCGGGCGTGGCGGCCCGGCTGCCGCCCTCGGCCGCCCGCGCGACGGCCGTGTGGGCGCGGACGAGGCGGGTGAGCGAATCGACGAGGAGGACGACGTCCTGCCCGGCCTCGACGAGGCGCTTGGCCTTCTCGAGCACGAGGTCCGCGACATGCACCTGCCGCTCGGGCGGGTCGTCGAACGTCGTCGCGATGACCTCCACGCCGGGGAGGGCGCGCTCAGCGGCCGCCGCATCCTCCGGCCGGTCGTCGACGAGGAGCACGATGATGGTCGCGTCCGGGTGGCCGGCGCGCAGCGCCCGCGCGAGGTGCTCGATGAGGAGCGTCCGCCCCGCGCCCGGCGGCGCGATGATGAGCCCGCGCTGGCCCTTGCCGAGCGGTGCGACGAGGTCGATGAGGCGTGCCGTGAGCGCGTCGTCGGTCGGGAGCGTCTCGCCGTCGGCGGGCTCGAGGCGCAGCGGCGCGTCGGGATAGCCGGGCGTGAGAAAGTCGAAGCCCGTCCGCTCGGTGAACAGCTCGGGCGTGCGGCCATTGATCGTGTGGACGCGCAGGAGCGCGAAGAAGCGCTCACCCTCCTTGGGCGGCCGCACCTGCCCGTCGACGGTGTCGCCGAGGCGGAGGCTGAAGCGCTTGATCTGGCTCGGCGAGACGTAGATATCGTCGGCCGAGGGCAGGTAGCCGTACTCGGCCGAGCGCAGGAAGCCGTAGCCGTCGGGGAGCAACTCGAGCACGCCGACCTTGCGGATCAGGCCGTCCAGCGTCACGCGGACCGGGTCGAAGTCCTGCATGTACCCCGGCCACGACGGCGCGATGGGGCGCCGCGGGCGAGTCGCGCGGCGGCGCTCGGGGCGGGCGTCAGCGGTCGCCGTCGCCTGCGCCTCGAGGATGTCGTAGATGAGGTCGCGGCGGGGCCGGTCGCCTGCGAGGCCGAGCGCACGAGCCGTGTCGCGAACCTCGTCGTCGGACATCCGCTCCAGTGCAGCAATGGTCATGGAAACCGTCTGGCGGGAGCCAGAAGTGAGACGGGAGAACGTCCGCCACGGGGCGCGGGCGGACGTCGTCGGAGAGGGGCGAAGGCGCGCAGAAGGGCGGTCGCGCGCTTGCAAAAGCTAGGCATCGGCGCGCCCCCGTGCACGGCGAATCCCCGCTGGCGGGTTCGGGCCCGGTGCGGATGCCGGCGTCTGGCTGAGCGAAGCCAGTCAGCGCGCGACGGCGACCGACCGCATCTCGCGGATGACGGTGACCTTGATCTGGCCGGGGTACTCCATCTCGCGCTCGATGCGCCGCGCGACGTCGGCGGCGAGCGTCTCCGCGAGCGCGTCCGAGACGACGGCCGTGTCCACGACGACGCGGACCTCGCGGCCGGCCTGGATGGCGTACGCCTGCACGACGCCCTCGAAGCTCGTCGCGATGTCCTCGAGCGCCTTGAGGCGCTGCACGTAGCGCTCGAGCGACTCGCGCCGCGCGCCCGGCCGCGCGCCCGACGATGCGTCCGCGGCCTGCACGAGCGGCGAGATCATGGCCGCCATCGGGACCTCGTCGTGGTGCGCCCCGACGGCGTTGCACACGTCCGGGTGCTCCTTGTAGCGCCGGCACAGCTCCATCCCGACGATCGCGTGCGGCTGCTCGAGGTTCTCCTCGGCGACCTTCCCGATGTCGTGCAGCAGGCCCGCGCGCTTGGCCTTGCGCGCGTCGAGGTCAAGCTCGGCCGCCATGAGGCTCGCGAGCTTGGCGACCTCCACGGAGTGCGCGAGCAGGTTCTGGCCGAAGCTCGTGCGGTACTTCATCCGACCGACCATGCGGACGAGTTCGGGGTGGAGGCCGTGGATCTGGAGCTCGAGCGCAGCCTGCTCGCCCGCCATCACGACT
Source organism: Rhodothermales bacterium (assembly GCA_038233965.1). Classification (GTDB taxonomy): domain Bacteria; phylum Bacteroidota; class Rhodothermia; order Rhodothermales; family Rubricoccaceae; genus DASVSE01. The sequence continues at coordinate 6,644 of JBBSUZ010000173.1, forward strand.
TCCTCCTCGATCTCGGCGCGCGTCGCCTCGACGACCTCTTCGATGCGGGCCGGGTGGATGCGGCCGTCGGCGAGCAGGCGCGTGAGCGCGACGCGCGCGATCTCGCGGCGAACCGGGTCGAAGCCCGACACGAGGACGGCGTCCGGCGTGTCGTCCACGATGACCTCGATGCCCGTCGCCGCCACGACCGCGCGGCAGGTGCGGCCCTCGCGGCCGATGACGCGGCCCTTCATGTACACGGACATCAGCGCCACGGCCGTCACCGTGAGCTCGTTGGTCTTCGTGTCGGCGATGCGCTGGATGGCCTTGAGGAT
>JBBSUZ010000174.1:0-6953 GCA_038233965.1 Rhodothermales bacterium
AGTCCGAGCTCATGTTCGGCCTCAAGGGCGAGGTCTCGGACGACAAGGACTACCTGCTGCCCATCGGGAAGGCACGCATCGCCCGCGAGGGCGACGCGGTGACGCTCGTCGGCCACTCGAAGGCGTTCTGGATCGCGATGGAGGCAGCCGAGGAGCTCGCCAAGCAGGGCATCGAGGCGACGGTTATCGACCCGCGCACGATCCGCCCGTACGACATCGACGCCGTCGCGGACTCGGTCAAGACCACCAACCGGCTCGTGATCGTGGACGAGTGCCAGCCCTTCGGCGGCATCGCGGCCGAGGTCGGCTTCCAGATCCAGCGCGCCTGCTTCGGCCACCTCGACGCGCCCATCGAGCGCGTCACGGCCAAGGACGTCCCGGCGCCCTACGCCAAGAACCTCATCGACGCCTGGATGCCGTCCGTGGACGACACCATCGCCGCGGTGAAGCGGACGATGTACATGTAGGGCCAGTGGCCAGTAGGCGAGTGGCCAGTGACACTGCGTGCCTGGTCCCGCCGGTTTTTAGTCTCACACCGTTCTGCCACTGGCCACTGGCCACTGCCTACTGCCCGACCATGGCGATTGCTGTTGAAATGCCCAAAATGAGCGACACGATGGAGGAGGGCGTCCTCGTCGCGTGGCTGGCCGAGGAAGGCGCGAGCGTGTCCGCGGGCGACGTCATCGCGCAGGTCGAGACGGACAAGGCGACGATGGACCTCGAGGTCTACGACGACGGCGTGCTGCTGAAGCGCGTCGTCGCCGAGGGCTCGGCCGTCCCGATCGGCGGGCTCATCGCCGTCCTCGGATCGCAGGGTGAGAGCGCGGACGACGTCCTCGCGAGCTACGGCGCCCCGGGCGGGGATGGTGCGAGCACGACGTCCGCTCCGGCTGCTCCAGCAGAGGCTCCCGCGGAGGCAGCGACGACGACGCCTCCGGCGACGCCGGCCGAGGCACCGGGCGTCCCCGCCGGCTACGGCGGCGCGGCGGCCCCGGTCGCGGCACCCGCTGCCGCCGAAGCTGCCGAGGCGCACGCCGGCTCAGGCGAGCGCGTCAAGGCCAGCCCGCTCGCGCGGCGCATGGCCGAGGAGGGCGGGCTCGACCTCGGGCGCATCGCCGGGACGGGCCCCGAGGGCCGCGTCGTCAAGCGCGACGTCGAGGCGGCCCTCGGTGGCGATGCTCCAGCCGCTGCTCCAGCCCCGGTCGCCGCACCCGCCCCGACCCCGGTCTCTGCTCCTGTTGCCACACCAGCTCCGGCACCCACGCCGGCCGCGCCCGCCGAGGGCTCGTCGGACATCCGCATCACGCAGATGCGGAAGACGATCGCGCGCCGCCTCGCGCAGTCCAAGTTCACCGCGCCGCACTTCTACCTCACGGTCGAGGTGGACATGGAGCGCGCGGGGACGGTCCGGAAAGACCTGAACGCGATGGCCGAGGCCAACGGGCTCAGCCGCGTGTCCGTCAACGACCTCATCACCAAGGCGTGCGCGATGGCGCTGCTGCGGCACCCGATGGTCAACGCGAGCTACCTCGAGGACGAGGGCGTCATCCGGCAGCACGCCGCGGCCCACGTCGCCATCGCCGTCGCGATGCCCGAGGGGCTCCTGACGCCCGTCGTCCGCGACGCGAGCACGAAGGGGCTGGCGCAGATCGCGGCTGAGACGCGCGACCTCGCGACGCGCGCCAAGGCGGGCAGCCTCGACCCGTCCGAGTACGCCGGCTCGACCTTCACGACGTCCAACCTCGGCATGTTCGGCATCGCCGAGTTCACAGCCATCATCAACCCGCCGAACGCCTGCATCCTCGCCATCGGCGCGACGCGCGACGTCCCGGTCGTTAAGGACGGCGCCGTCGTGCCGGGCCAGCGCATGACGCTCACGCTCTCCTGCGACCACCGCGTCGTGGACGGCGCCGCCGGCGCCGCCTTCCTCGGCGACGTCCGCGCGCTGCTCGAGGAGCCGATGCGGATGCTGCTCTGAAGGGTGAAGGGTTACCGGGTGGAGAGGGTGAAAGGGAAACACGCACACCGTCATTTCTAGGGCAGGACGATGGAATTCAGGTCTGACCCGCTCAACCCTTCAACCTCTCCACTCCTCAACCCGCCTTTCCGGATCGCGCACCTCTCGGACGTCCACTTCGGTAAAATCGCCCATCCGGCCATCGTCGGGGCGCTTATCGACGACGTGAACGGTGGCGGCGTCAGGCTCGTCGCGCTCTCGGGCGACCTCACGCAGCGGGCGCGGCGTCGCGAGTTCGCGGCGGCAAAGGGCATGATCGATGCCTTCGGGCCGCCGGTCGTCGTCGTGCCGGGCAACCACGACGTCCGTGCGTGGTGGCACGACCCGCTGTCGCGCGTCTGGCGGTCGACGTCCCGGTTCCGGCGGCTGATCTCGCCCGTCCGCGTGCCCGTGTTCACGGCGCCGGGCGTCGTCGCGGTCGGCATCAACTCGGCACACGGGCTGACGGTCAAGGGGGGGCGCATCCGGCCCGAGGCCCTGCAGGAGATGGAGCGCGTCTTCGCCGAGGCCCCGCCGGACGCGTTCCGCGTCCTCATCGTGCATCACCACCTGCTCCAACTGACGGCGCTGGGCGACCACGACGTCTCGCGCGGCGCCCGGCGCGCGCTCGCTGTCGCCCGCCGCGCCGGCGTCGACCTCGTCCTGTGCGGGCACCTGCACCGCAGCCACGTCGAGAGCATCGAGGTCGCCCCGCCGAGCCCCCGCGACCCGGACGGCTACCGCCTCGTCGTGGCCTCTGCCGGGACGGCGACGTCCAGCCGCGGGCGCGCCGAGAACGCCGGGGCCAACTTCTACAACTGGATCGACGTCTCGGCCGACACGTTCGCCGTCGCCGAGCGCCGGTTCGACCCGGGCACCGGCACGTTCGCGGAGGTGCGGCGCTTCGAGTTCGTCCGCAACGCGCCGCCGGGACCGGGTGAGCAACTCGCGGGCGAGGCGTCCGTGTAGCTTCGGGACCTGATCGCCCCGCCCCGATGCCCGACCCGACCCCCGAGCCGCCGCCGGTCCGCCCGCTCGACGCGCCTGAGCCTCACCGCGACTCGGGAGCCGACGCCGCCGAGCGGCCGGTCTGCCACGAGTGCGGCGCCTCGGTGACCGGCTCCTTCTGCGCCGCGTGCGGACAGAAAGCCGGGGACCTCCGGCAGCCGGTCCACCACTTCGTCCGCGCGTCGGTGTCCGAGTTCTTCGGGCTCGACGGGCGCGTGTGGCGCACGTTCGCGGCGCTGATGGTCACGCCCGGAGCCCTGACGCGCGCCTACAACGCCGGGCAGCGGCAGCGCTTCCTCAGCCCGCTGCGCGTCTACCTCACGAGCACGCTGCTGTTCTTCTTCCTGCTGTCCTACATCGACCCCGTGGGCCGCATCGGCGCGCAGATCAATGGCGGGGGTCGGGACAGCAGTGACGTCGTGACGGTGCGCGCGCACCTCGCCGAGAACGACTCGGTCCTGGCCGGCGGCGTCGCGGGCGGGCTGCTCGACGCGGGTTGGGCCCGGCGGGGAGCCGTCGTCGCCGGCGATTCGGTGCGGTATTTCAGTGCAGAGGCGACCGACAGCGTCATCGTCTCCGGCGCGTCGGTGCGCGACAGCCTGCTCGCGGCGCAGGACGATGTCGACCCGGACGTCCTGAGGCGTGCGCACCTGAGGCTCCGGCGGTCACGCGCCGAGTCTTCCATCCTCAGGACGATGCCGCCCGACAGCCTCATCTACCCCGACGACATCCACGACGCGATGGCGGTCCTGTACCCGGACACGGTCGGCTTCGTCACGGACGGGCCCGAGTGGTTCGCTCGGAGCGAGGTGGTCCGGCAGATCCAGACCGGGCAGACGGCGTCGTCCAAGACGTCGGCGCTGATGGCGTTCGTGCGCTCGGCCATCGGCTACGTGCCGACGGTCATGTTCCTGCTGCTCCCGCTGTTCGCCCTGCTGATGAAGGCGCTCTACGCGCGGCGCGGCTGGTTCTACTCCGAGCACGTCGTGTTCGGCCTCCACACGCACGCCTACGCGTTCCTCGCCTTCGCGGCGGTCACGGTCGTCACCGCGGCCGGGGGGGCGAGCGCATGGAGCTGGTGGGCCGTCGCGATCCTCAACCTGTCAATTCCCATCTACTTTTTCGTCGCGCAGAAGCGTGTCTATGGCCAGAGCTGGAAGAAGACGATCGGGAAAGCGGTTCTGCTCGGGACGGTCTACTACGCGGCTCTGCTGCTCGGGCTGATCGGGGCCGTCGTGCTGGCCGCGCTCATCGGCTGAGAGAGCCGCGGAGCCTGTCTGGCGAATGCGGTCCTATGCCGAGCACGGCGTGCTCATCCTCCATGCCTACACGTTCCTCGGCTTCTGGGCCGTCTTGCTGCTTGCACATGTAACGGCTCGCAGCCCGACTCGGATAGCGTTCAGCTGCCGGTGCCGCCCCCCACCTGCGTCACCCCGAGCGCGGCGATGCACGCCTCGCGAACCGTCCAGACCCGCGCCGCGTCGAGTCCGCGCTCGTCTGCCCAACTGGCCACGAACGCCCGGTGCCGGCTCAGCTTGTGGGCGCCGAGATCGTCCGGGCCGATCTCCTCTTCCTGCATGACGGGTGGCGGAGGCACGGCCAGACCCGGCCACGTCACGTCGATCCGCACGCCGCTGCACACGATGTAGCAGTGCGCCTCCGGGACCGCCTCGAGTCCGGCTGCTGCGAGCACCCTGCCGACGCCCGGCGTGTTGGCCTCGCTCATGAGGTACACGCCCATCACGAGGCGCACGGGGACGTCCGACTCGGCCGCGATTGCAGCGAGGAGCGCGTGCTTCGTGCTGCACGTTCCCCTGCGCTCCGGCAGGACGAGCCAGTAGTCCGCGCGGTCCGTGGTGCGGCCGTACGGGAGGGCGTTGACGTACCGGGCAGCGTCGCGAAACCTGCCGATTCCGATCTCCCGAAGCGCGGCTCCGAGTGGTCGGGAGGGATTCAGCGGCCCATCGGGAAGCCGCGCGATCCGGTCGGCCCCGTCGCCGTCATCGCCTGTGCTGGACGTGGAGAGCATGGCGCGAATCGGCGGTGCCGTGGGAGCGGCCGCGTGTGTCGTCAGAGCGGAACGACGATGCGGAAGGGGACGGCCCTGCCCGACCCGCCGCCGGGCTCCGGGAATGGGAGCAGGTGCGCGACAACGGCCGAGCCCGCCCCGATGACGGCTCCCACGAGCACGTCGGACGGGTAGTGGACGCCGTGCCACACGCGCGCGACGCCGACGGCCGTCGCCCAGACGTAGGCCGGCGCGGCGAGGCGGGCGTCGCTCAGCGTCGCGCTCGTCGCGACGGCGAAGGCGAGCGCAGCATGACCCGACGGGAAGGAGTACGGGTCGGAGGCGGCACCGGCCGCGTGGTGCGCGTCGCGCGCCGGGACGTCCGGCAGCGCCTGGTACGGCCTCGGGCGCCGGACGAGCCGCTTGATCGCGACCACGACGAGCGTCGCCCCGGCCTCCGACGCCACCATTCGCGCGGCGGGCCGGTAGTCCGCCCCCTGCGCGAGCACGACGAGCCCGGCGACAGGCCCGGCCGCCGCGAAGACCGGATACGCCGAGTCGTTGACGCCGCGCATCACCCCGGCAAACGCCGGCCCGTCGACGTCATAGACGACGTGGAGGAGCCGGACGTCCAGCGCAGGCGGGGCGGACACCGAGTCGGGCGCCTGGGCGTGGGCCGAGGCGGCGAACAGGACGAGCAGGACGGCGGCGCGCATCGGGTGGAAGTCGGGTGGGGCAGAGGGTACGACTGGCCCGAACGGCGCGGGGCCGGCAGACGCGTGGTCCGCCGGCCCCGGCCGGTGTGTGAGCGGGTCGGCTCAGAGGTCGAGGATGGCCTCGTCGATCTCCTCCTCCTCGACCGGCGGGGCGGCCTTCGGCACGCCCATGCCCATCGCGTCCTTGATGGCCTGCTTGACCTCCTCGCGCTTGTCGGGGTTCTCCGAGAGCCACACCTTCGTGGCGTCGCGGCCCTGCCCGATGCGGTGCTCGCCGTGCGAGTACCACGAGCCCGACTTCTGGATGATGTCGTGCTCCAGCCCGAGGTCCACGAGCTCGCCGAGGGACGAGACGCCCTCGCCGTAGATGATGTCGAACTCGGCCTCGCGGAACGGCGGCGCGACCTTGTTCTTGACCACCTTGACCTTGGTCCGGTTGCCCGTGACCTCCGTGCCCTCCTTGATCGCGCCGATGCGGCGGATGTCCATGCGGACCGAGGCGTAGAACTTGAGCGCACGGCCGCCGGCGGTCGTCTCGGGCGAGCCGAACATGACGCCGATCTTCATCCGGATCTGGTTGATGAAGATGAGCGTGGTGTTGGTCCGCGAGATCGTGCCGGTGAGCTTGCGCAGCGCCTGCGACATGAGGCGCGCCTGGATGCCGACGTGGCTCGCACCCATCTCGCCCTCGATCTCGGCCTTCGGCACGAGCGCGGCGACCGAGTCGATCACGACGACGTCGAGCGCGCCGGAGCGGATGAGCATGTCGCAGATCTCGAGCGCCTGCTCGCCGGTGTCGGGCTGGGAGATCAGCAGGTCGTCCGTGTTCACGCCGAGCTTCTGCGCGTAGCCCGCGTCGAAGGCGTGCTCGGCGTCGATCATGGCGCACTGCCCGCCGAGCTTCTGCGCCTCGGCGATGATCTGCGTCGCGAGCGTCGTCTTCCCCGACGACTCGGGGCCGTAGATCTCGACGATGCGGCCGCGGGGGACGCCGCCGATGCCCAGCGCGTGGTCCAGCGTGAGCGAGCCTGTCGAGACGGCCTCGATCATGACCGGCGGCGCGTCGCCCATCTTCATCACGGCACCCTTGCCGTACTGCTTCTCGATCTGCTTCATCGTCATATCGAGCGCTTTCATCGTCCCCGCGATGTCCGTCGGTGGAGGAGACGGGGAGGACTTGTCCGAGTTCGAGATCTTCGCCATGAGGGCAGGCCCCGCGAGGGGC
>JBBSUZ010000175.1:0-6951 GCA_038233965.1 Rhodothermales bacterium
GAATTCCAGGCGTACAGCGTCTTGCTCGTGGAGCAGCCGGCGCAGCAGGGGGCCGAGGCCAATGCCAACAGCGGCTTCACGCAGGCGACGGGCACGGACCAGAGCCGCGTCCTCAACCAGGCGCTCATCCTCCAGCAGAACCCCGCCATCGCCGACCGCACGGCCGAGACGCTGCTCGGGCGGACCGACGCGCGCGCGCTCACGACCGTCCGCGCCGCTGCTGCGAGCAGCGACGGCCCGCTGGCGAGCGAGGACTACGCGAGGTACCTCCAGAAAGAGGTCGTCACGGTCAAGCCCGCCGGCGAGGGCGTGGACGCCATCCGCGTCGAAGCCACAGCCGGGACGCCCGAGGAGGCCGTCCTCATCGCGCGCCTCTTCACGCAGGAGTACCAGCGCACGACGCGCGAGACCAACCTCGGCCGCGTGCGCGAGACGCGCGACGCGCTCGAGGAGCAGGTGCAGCGCCGACAGGCCGAGCTCGACTCGGTCGAGACCCGCCTCCGCGACTACATGACGTCCGAGAATGCGGCCGGGCTCGAGGCGCAGACGCAGGCGACGGTCAGCAACATCGGCACGCTCCAGTCCAGCCTCGACCTGGCCCGCGTGCAGGTGCAGACGCAGGAGGCGCAGCTGCGGCAGCTCCAGCAGGACCTCTCCACGGCTGGCCCGCGCCTCCAGGCGTCCGCCGCCGCGCCGTCTGTCATCGAGACGACGGCGCTCGACACGCAGATCTCGGACCTCGAGCGGCTGATGGAGCAGATCTACCAGCGCAACCCGCAGTTCCGCGGCCGCCCGCAGGCGCACCCGGACCTCGCCCAGATGCAGTCTCGACTGGACGGGCTACGCGGCGAGCGCCAGCGCGCCGTCAGCGCCGCCGCCGCCTCGGCCGTCGCCTCGGGCGGGCTCGACCTCGGCAGCCCGGGCTCGAACGGCGCGTCCTACCTCTCCGACATCCAGCGCCAGATCTCGTCCACGCGGGCCGGCCTCGAAGGCGCCCGCGCCCAGGTCGCGGCGCTCGCGAGCCGCCTCGGCGAGGCGCGGAGCCAGCTGCGCGAGATCCCGGGCGAGCAGATCACCGTCACCGCACTCCAGCGCCAGCGCGACGCGACGGCGGCCACGCTCGGCGGCCTCCGCCTCGAGCTCGACAAGACCGAGCTCGCCTCGACGACCGAGCTCAGCCCGACCCGCATCGTCCGCGACGTCCAGACCCCGACCGAGCCGTCGGCACCCAAGCGGCCGCTCAACCTCGCGATCGGGACGCTGCTCGGCCTGCTCACCGGCCTCGTGCTCGCCGCGGTCCGCTACCGGACCGACTCGCGGGCGCACACGCCGGACGACCTCGCCGACCAGGGCTTCGCCGTCGTGGGGACGGTCCCGAACCTCGCGGCCGCGCTCCGGCTCGGCCGCCAGGACGTCGAGGGGGCCAGCATCCACCCGCTGCTCGTCACGCTCACGTCGCCCTTCTCGCCCGAGGCCGAGACGTTCCGCCACCTCCACGCCAACCTCACGACGGGCTCGGGCGAGTCCCCGCAGGTCGTGCTCGTCTCGAGCCCCGAGAGCGGCGCGGGCAAGTCGGTCATCGCGACGAACCTCGCCGTGGCCGCCGCCCAGGCGGGCCGCCGCGTGCTCCTCGTGGACGCCGACCTGCGCAAGCCGTGCGTGATGGACCTGCTCGGGCTCGGTGACAGTCCCGCGCTCGGCGAGGGTCCCGAGGGCTCGAACCTCGTCTACTGGTCCACGGCCGTGCCGAGCCTGTTCGCGATGACGCCGCGCGAGACCGCGCAGACGCCCGGCCAGATGTGGGCGCCGCACCAGATCGGCGGCCTGCTCGCGAACCTCCGCTCGGCCTTCGACCTCATCCTCATCGACACGCCGCCCGCGCTCCTCTCGGCCGACACGGTGCTGCTCGCGCCCCACGCCGACGCCGCGCTGCTCGTGGCCGAGGCCGGCAAGAGTGACCTCGACGCCCTCGCGCAGGTCGCGACCGAGCTCTCGGGCGTCGGCCTGCGGCGCATCGGGGCCGTGCTCAACCGCTTCAACCCGCGCCGCGCCGTCGGCTACACGAAGACGGCCCGCGTGCGCCAGTCCGCCCAGCGCGACGACGCGACCGGCCACCCCGACGCCGCGCCCGCCCCTCAGCTCCTCTGACGATGCCCGTCCTCCGTCTCGCCGGTTTCCGGATCGCCGGTCTCCGGATCGCCGTTCTCCTCGTCGCGCTCGCGCCGTTTGCGGCCACGGCCCAGCCCACGCGCCCGCCGGGCGAGCAGGCGCCCGTGACGCGCCTCGGCCAGTCCGAGCAGACGCGCTCGAACTCGACCGGCTACTACTACAACCACCTCCCCGGCGAGGCGACGATCCAGGTGCAGGTCGAGGGCGCGGTCGCGTACCCCGGGCTGTACGAGGTCGGCGTCGGGACGGACCTGCGGCGCGTGCTCGCGCTCGCCGGCGGCCCGCGCCTCGACGCCCGCGACCGGGACTCCGACCGCCGCGTCGACGTCCAGCTCCTGCGCCCTCAGGAGGGCGCGATCTACGTCTCGACGCTCGCCGCGGCGTCCGTCCGCCCGGACCTCATCCCGCCGCTCCACCACGACGACACGATCCTGATCGACGTCGTCTCGAAGCGGCGCTTCACGGTCCAGGACGCGGCGACGATCATCGGCGCGCTCGGCACCTTCGGCTTCCTCATCCAGGCCATCACTCGGTAAGGGCCCCAAGAACCCCGTTGAGGTGCCCCGTCTGGGCGTCTTCGGCACCGCGCCGCCGTTCCAGAGCCGCCTCCCGCCCATGCCTGACACGCTCGCCCTCCCGCCCGACACGCCGGCGCTGCCGGCCGCCGCGCTCCGGCCCGTCCCGAGCCCGCCGTCGCGCCGCGTCATGGGCGTCCGCTTCGACGCGACGACCTACGCCGACGCCACGGCGTGCATCCTCGCGTGGGCCGCGGCCGGCGAGTCGCGCACCGTCTTCTGCTCCAACACGCACAGCGTGATCGAGGCGCGCGACTCGCCCGCCTTCGCCGACGTGCTCGGCCACGCCGACCTCAACACGCCCGACGGCGTGCCGGTGGTGTGGGCGCTGCGGCGCCGCGGCCTCGGGCACGCCGAGCGGGTCTACGGCCCGGATCTGACGCTTCACGTCTTGCGCGCCGCCGCCGAGGCCGGCGTCCCGGTCGCGTTCTACGGGGCGTCCGACACGACGCTGGCTGCACTGGCGGACCGCCTGCCCGCCCTCGCGCCGGGCCTCGACGTCCGCACCATGATCTCGCCGCCGTACCGCGCGCTCACGCCCGAGGAGGACGCCGCGTATACGGTGCAGATCGCAGCGTCGGGCGCGCGCCTCCTGTTCGTCGGGCTCGGCTGCCCCCGCCAGGAGGCGTGGTGCGAGGCACACCGCGGCCGCATCCCGGCCGTGATGCTCGCCGTCGGAGCCGCGTTCGACTTCCACGCCGGGCGCGTCCGGCAGGCGCCGCCGGCGCTCCAGCGGATGGGCATGGAGTGGGCGTTCCGGCTCGCGATGGAGCCGCGCCGGCTGTGGCGCCGCTACGCCAACGTGGTCCCGCGCTTTCTGCTCGGCGTCGCCCGCGAGGAGATCGGCGGCGGACGCTCGTAGCCGGTTCCGTCGGCCATCCGGACCGACCCGAACATGCAGGTCTGTACCGTCTGGCTGGGCCGACTCCTCGACTCGTCCGACGCTCTGTCCTGGCACACGGCACCGTCGCCTGCGTCACGGCCGCGGCATCCGGTTCCTGTGGACCCAGGGGCCGGGTACCGAGGATGACATCCGCCGCACGTTCGTTTCGATGGGACGACGCCGGCTCGCGAGATGGGGTGCGGCGTGAAACTTCAGGAAAGACACTGGATATGAGCGATAGGTCGGGCACGGGAGGTGCATCGGTCCGTACGATATTTCAGGCAACAGCCCACGGCTAGCCCTTTCCTCACGATCCGATTCCCGTCATGGCAAAAGTCCCCCGCAAGGACACCGACTTCCAGTTTGAAGTGGTCAAAGACAACGATGCGGCCGCGCGCCGCAGCCGTCGCGGTCAGCGACGCAGCAAGTACTCCGCTATCGGCGACCAGGTCAACGCGCTCAAGAAGGGCAACGTCCTGACGTTCGAGGCGTCCAAGAACGAGGTGCAGGGCATCCGCAACTACATGCGGCGCAACTTCGAGGACGCCTACAAGGTGTACAGCCGCCGCTCCACCGGCGACAACTTCGAGGTGCACATCGCCCCGATGTCGGCCTGAGGCCACACGCGTTCGTCTCGGTCGAGGCCGTCCGGTTCGCCGGGCGGCCTCGCGTTCGTCTGGCAGCGCCGCATTGCGCCGGGGCCACGTCTCGCGCGCGTTCCGGTCGCGTCGGGCGTTGCGTGACTGCCGCCGTCGGACTGATCTTTGCCGGACCGCGCGCACACCCACACGCCGCCCGATGCGCATCCTCCTCGCCGGCCACGACGGCTACATCGGTACCGTCCTCGCGCCGCTGCTCACCGCCGCCGGCCACGACGTCGTCGGGCTCGACGCCGGGTTGTTCTCGGCGTGCCCGTTCGGCGTGCAGCCGCCCGCGATCCCCGCGCGCCGCCTCGACATCCGCGACGCCACGGCCGCCGACCTCGACGGGTTCGATGCCGTCGTGCACCTCGCGAACCTCTCCAACGACCCGCTCGGCAACCTCAGCCCCGGCCTGACGCACGCCGTCAACGCCGAGGCGACGGTCCGGTTGGGCGCGCTCGCGCGCGAGGCCGGCGTGTCACGTTTCGTCTTCGCGTCATCGTGCAGTCTCTACGGCGCCGCAGGGCAGGACGCCGTCTCCGAGACGGCCAGCTTCAACCCGGTTACGCCGTACGGGCAGGCCAAGGTCGACGCCGAGATCGGCCTTCGCGCACTCGCGACCGACACGTTCTCGCCAGTCTTCATGCGCAACGCGACCGTCTACGGCGTCTCGCCGCGCCTCCGCTTCGACCTCGTGGTGAACAACCTGACGGCGTGGGCCGTCGCGACCGGCGCCATCCGGATGCTCTCCGACGGGACGCCGTGGCGGCCGCTCGTCCACGTCGAGGACGTCTCGACGGCCGTCGTCGCCGCGCTCGCTGCGCCGAGGTCCGCCGTCCACAACGAGGCGTTCAACGTCGGCCGCGCGGGCGAGAACTATCAGGTCCGCGACGTCGCCCGGATCGTCGGCGAGGAGGTGCCCGACTGCTCGGTGACGTTCGCCGACGGCGCGAGCCCGGACGCGCGCTCGTACCAGGTCTCGTTCGAGAAGATCGCCCGCACGCTGCCTCAGTGGACGCCGCGGTGGACCGTCCGCGACGGCGTCCGCCAGCTTCGCGACGCGCTGAGCGGGCTCTGCCTCACGCCCGACGTCTTCGAGGGCCCGCGCTTTTCGCGCATCGCCCACCTCCAGGCCCAACTCGACGCCGGCACGCTCACGCCCGACCTCCGCGCCGCCGAGCCCGTCGCCGCCTGACCGTTCAGGAGGACCAGCACGTGGCCGATACATCAACCAAGACGCATCTAAGGCGTCCCCTCCGGTTCGGGTATCCCGGTCCTGAGGGAGAGGGACAGGGTGAGGGGTGCCACCGGTAAGGCACCGTCATCCTGCAAGACGGGCACAGCACGCTGTGCGCCTACGGGTGAACCGAACAACCGATTCGTCTGATGCAGACCGCCGACGTTCCCGCCCTCGCCTGCCGCTCGTGCGGCGCGCCGCTGCGCCACTCCGTCGTGGACCTCGGGCTGAGCCCGCCGTGCCAGAGCCTCGTCCCGATGAGCCGGGCGACGCATGGCGAGACGTTCTACCCGCTCCACGCCCTCGTCTGCGAGGTCTGCGCGCTCGTCCAGATCCATCACGAGGTGGACCCGGGCGACATCTTTTCGGACTACGCCTACTTCTCGTCCTACTCGGACTCGTGGGTCGAGCACGCCCGCCGCTACGTCGCCGACATGACCGAGCGGTTCGGGCTCGGGACTGAGAGCCTCGTCGTCGAGATCGCGTCGAACGACGGGTACCTGCTCCAGCACGCCGTCACGGCCGGCATCCCGTGCCTCGGCGTCGAGCCCGCCGCCAACGTTGCCCAGGCGGCCGTCGCGCGGGGCGTCCCGACGCGGGTCGCCTTCTTCGACGACGACGAGGCGCAACGCATGGTCGCCGAGGGCATCCGGGCGGACCTGTTGCTCGGCAACAACGTCCTCGCGCACACGCCGACGCTCAACGCGTTCATCGCTGGCATGAAGACGCTCCTCGCGGAGCCGACGTCCGACTCAGTCGGGGGCGTCCTCACGATGGAGTTTCCGCACCTCGTGGAGCTGATTGACCAGGGGCAGTTCGACACGATCTACCACGAGCACTACTCGTACTTCTCGTTCACCGCTGCCGCCCGCGCCTTCGCCCGCCACGGCCTCGACCTCTTCGACGTCGAGCGCCTCCCGACGCACGGCGGTTCGCTCCGGATCTACGGCTGCCACGCCGGCGCGCGCCCGATGACGGACCGCGCGGTCGAGATGCTCGCGTTCGAGCAGGCATGGGGCGTGGACGACCTCGCGACCTACGACGCCTTCGCCGCCCGCACGCGGGAGGTCCGCCGGGGCCTGCTCGAGTTCCTCTTCTACGCCGCCGCGCGCGGCAAGACGGTCGCCGGCTACGGCGCGCCGGGCAAGGGCAACACGCTGCTCAACTACTGCGGCATCCGCCCGGACCTCGTCGCCTACACGGTCGACCGCAACCCGCACAAGCAGGGCACGCTCACGCCCGGCACGCGCCTCCCGATCCACGACCCGGCGCGCATTTTCGAGACGAAGCCGGACTACGTGCTCATCCTCCCGTGGAACCTCCGCGACGAGATCGCCGAGCAGATGGCGGGCATCCGCGCGTGGGGCGGCCAGTTCGTCGTCCCGATCCCGCGCGTCGAGGTGTTTTGAGAGTGGGGATTGGGGATTGGGGAGTGGGGATTGGGGA
>JBBSUZ010000176.1:0-6865 GCA_038233965.1 Rhodothermales bacterium
AGGGCCTTCAGCACGACGCGGTCGAGGTCGCCGCGGATCGCCCGGGCGTGCTCCGGAGGGGCCACGGCGCTCGGCGGCCCGACGGTCCCATCGCAGACGACGCGCTCGGCCTGCGCCGCGCTCAGTCCGGCGAGGGCGTACGGCCGCTGCCCGGCGAGCAGCTCGAAGAGGACGAGCCCGAGGGCGTAGACGTCCGTCGCCGTCGTGATGGGCTCGCCGAGAAGCTGCTCCGGGGCGGCATACTGCGTCGTCATCAGCGAGTGGCCGGTGCGCGTCTGCACCACGTCGTCGTCGGCGTCGAGGAGCTTGGCGACGCCGAAGTCCAGGAGCGTCACACGGGCTGCGCCGCCCGTCGCGGTGCCGGACGGCGTGACGAGGATGTGGGCCGGCTTGAGGTCGCGGTGGACGACGAGGCGCGCGTGGGCGTACGCGACGGCGTCGCAGGCGTCGAGGAAGAGCGCGACGCGCGCCGGCACGTCGAGGCCGTCGCCCGCGTCTGTCAGCGGAGTGCCGTCGACGCGTTCCATCGCGAGGTACGGGCGGCCGGCGTCGTCGACGCCGCCGTCGAGCAGGCGCGCGATGCCGGGGTGGTCCAGGCGTGCGAGCAGGCCGCGCTCGCGCACGAAGCGCGCCTCGAAGTCCGACCCGCCGCCGGCGCGGACCCGCTTGAGCGCCGCGCGCTGCATGAAGCCGGCCCCGGCGCGCTCGGCGGTATAGACGACGCCCATGCCGCCCTCGCCGAGCAACCCCGTCACGCGCCACGGCCCGATCGTCTCCGGCAGGTCCGACACGACGGCGCGGACGGGCGAGGCGAGCGCGCCCGACGCGTCCGCGGCGTCCGAGGCGTCGACGAGCGCGGCAGCCTCGGCGAGGAGGTCGGCGTCCGCCGTCCCGTCGGCGCGCGTGCAGGCGCGGCCGAGGAAGGCGCCGCGCTCAGCAGGAGGCAGGGCGAGCGCCTCGGGGACGAGGTCGGTGAGACGGACGAACAGGGCGTCGGGCATGGAGGCGGCAGGGGAAGCATGAGGTCCCTGACGGAGTACCGAGATCGCGGCGCGTGACGGCTCACGCCCGGCCGTTCGGCGCCTCCTCGGCGAGGCGGCGGTAGAGCCACGCCCGCGCGACGGTCCACCGCCGCTTGACGGTCGCCTCGGAGATGCCGAGCGCCTCGGCCGTCTCCTCGACCGAGAGGCCGCCGAAGTAGCGCAGCTCGACGATCCGCGCCGCATCGGCGTCGACGCTCGCGAGTCCGTCGAGCGCGGCGTCGACGGTGAGGGCCTCATGGAGGTCGAAGCGGGCGGGCGAGGCCAGCGTCGGCGCGTCGTCGAGGCGGACGTCATAGCCAGGCCCGCCGCGCTTGGCGGCCTGCTGCGCGCGGGCGTAGTCCACGATAACGTCGCGCATGGCGCGCGCGGCGACGCGGAAAAAGTGCTGTCGGTCCGCATAGTCGACCCCGCCCTCGCGGCCGCCGAGCTTGGCGTAGGCCTCGTGCACGACGGCCGTCGTGTTGACGGTGTCGGCCGCGCCGAGGCGCCGCCGCTGCGCGTGCGCGACCGCCCGGAGCTCGCTGTAGAGTTGCCCGACGAGGCGGTCGAACGCGGCCGCATCGCCGGTGCGGGCACGATCGAGGAGCACGGTGACGTCGGGAGAGAGCACGCGGGGCGCGGGAGGCTGGGCAACGTGCAAACATAGGACCTGCATACTTCCCGTGCGTCCTGGATCTCAGGGAGTTGCGACTGACCGTGAGCCCTTCTGCGGAGAAAATCCGGTTCAACTGGTGCACCCCGCTCGTCCCTCGCCGTCATGCCCCGTTTCGCTCCTCTTGTCGCGCTTTTCGCCGTCCTGCTCGGGTCCGTCGCGCACGCTCAGCCGCGGCACACCATCAAGATCCCGGTCGAGATTCGGCCGTATTACAACACCTACTACACCAACGGCGGAGCCGTTTTCCGGTGCACGGCGATCCTCGAGGGGTTCTTCCCGGACGTGTTCGGCCGTGGACGCTTCTACGATTACGTCGTCACCGGCCCCGCCTATGACCCCTACGGCAGCACGAGCTTCACGCCGCCGCCCGCCGGCTTCATCGGCTTCCGGAGCTACCCCATCAACGCCGCCGGCGGAAATGGACCGGAGGGGGAGCCCGCCGTCTGCATTGGGATCCACGCTCGCGTCCTGGCGCAGGCCGCGGCCGCCGGGCCATGGGTCGCCACGGCGAGCGTGCCCGAGGGCATCTATGCCTTCTGGAAGGCCGACGACGACCGTGGCCTCTCCGTCCCCTTCGACGGCACCGACTCGTTCGCCGTCACGAGGAACGGCCGCGAGCCGGTCTCGAGCTACCTCTGGGCGTTCAGCGACGGGGGCACCAGCACGGTCGCCAAACCGACGCACCGCTTCGCGGAGCCCGGCACCTACACCGTCTCGCTGCGCGTCACCGATGCGGACGGCAACGAGGACACGCACACGGCGCAGGTCACCGTCGAGGGCGCCGATCTCTCCTATACCGTCTCGTCTGCGCCGGACTCGATCCGCGTCGGCACCGACTTCCAGTTCCTCGTCGACATCACCAACTCGGGCGACGTCGATTTGACCGATGTCGAGATTCGCGGCGCGGCGCTGATCTCGACGCTCGACGTCGGCATGGCCGTTGCAACCGGACCGTCGTCGCCGACGGGGCCGTTTGCGCTCGCGGCCGGCGCGAGCACGCAGGTGGCGTACCCGATGCGAGGGACGGAGGCCGGGCACGTGCGGCTGCTGGCACCGCAGCCTACGGCGACACACGGCGGCAAGGCGATCACCGGCCGGCCGGAGTGCGACAACGGGACGTGCGCTGAGGACATCCGGGTCATCAGCCGCGAGATGACGGTCGAGGTCGCGTTCTCCAACGCCGACGGGCCAGCGACGAGCGCCCCGGCCGGTCGCCAGCGCCGACGTGGCCTCCTCGGGAACTGGATCACGGACCACCGCCTGACGCGCCCCGGCGAAGGCATCCTGTGCATCTCGGGCTGCGTCGACGTCGAGGTGACGGTCCTGGACGACGACGGCGAGCCCGTCGTCGGCGCGGAGGTCCGGCTCGGCGCGCCGGCCGTCGCTGGCGCTGGCGTCGTCACGCCCGACCAGGGCGGCGGCTTCTTCTGCCCGGTCGATAACGAGGCCGGCTCCACGACCTGTTCGCGACAGTTCACGACCGAGCCGACCGACGCCGAGGGCAAGGCGCACGCCGTGTACTGGTTCCCCGGCCTCACCGACCCGCAGTCGGTCGCGGTGACGGCCGTCGTCACGAAGCAGGACTTCGGGCAGGAGACCGCCAATGCCACGCTCCAGATGCTCCCGACGCGCGTCGCGTTCGGCCGTCCCTCCGTCTTCCTCTCTCCCAACTCCGCCGTGACGCTGCGCCTGATGGAGGACGTCCGCCGCGTCACCAACATTCCGAACCTGCTCACGTCGGGCTGCAAGAAGATCGTCGGCGGCGTCTTCGGCACCGCGCCGCAGGTGCCCTTCGACACCGAGTTCCTGAACGGCATCGGCTTCGCGTCGGACTACGTCTGCTCGGACCTGCTCGCGCGCGCCGAGGAGAACGGCGGCACGGGCGGCGTGCTCGGCGAGATCGCGACGCTGTTCGACGCCGGCACGAAGATGGCCGGCATCGCCGAGGGGTACTGGTTCCACAACGTGTTCGGGCTGCCCGCCGTGGGGCTCGCCGCGCTCACGCCCGCGTCCCCGGCGCCGCCGTTCGTCGAGGTCCAGAGCGACTTTGAGGACGCCATCACCGCCGGGATCGCGGCCGTCTACGACGCGAATAGACTGATGGAGGGGAACCTGGTCCAACAGCTCGACCTCGAGGTCTTCGAGGTCTCGTACCGACAGGCGGGCCTCGTCTCGGACGACGTTCCAGCCCTCTACTTCCGGCTCCGCGCGGTGGGCGGCGGCCGGACGGTCGAGCACACGGCGCTGGTGCGGCGCGGCTACCGGCCGGGCCTCTGGCTGACGGAGTCCGGCGTGTCGCTCGCGACCGTCGGCGCCGCGTCGCCCGGCGACGCGTCTCTCTCGGTGACGCCGGCCGGCTCGCCGCGCCCGGCAGGCGCGCAGGCGCGCGGCGCCTCGGAGCCGTTCGCGCCCGGCACGCTCGTCACGCTGGACGCCGGCCTGCCGACGCAGGAGGTCGTGCAGGTCGTCTCGGCCGCCCCCGGCACGGTCTCGCTGTCGGCGCCGCTGCGCATGGCCCACGCCGCCGGCGCGACCGCGACGCGCGTCGACTCGCTCGCGCTCGGCGTGCCCCGCGCGCCCGTCGGCGCCGGGCCGGCGGCCGGCCTGCCCGGCGTCGCCCTCGCGCCCGTGCTGCGGTGGACGTCGCGGTCGCCGGCGCTCGGCTTCTACGTCCAGGTGGCGACGGACAGCCTCTTCGCGACGCTCGTCGCGTCGCCCGCGCGCCTCGCGGCGGATTCGGTCCAGGTCGGGCCGCTCGCGGCCGGCGTGCGGCACTACTGGCGCGTGCGCGCGGTCAACCTCGCCGGCGATGGGCCGTGGTCGTCCCGCTACCCCTTCGTCCCCGGCGGGCCCGTGGCCGACGCCGTCGCGACGCCGCTGGCGCTCGGCCTCGGCGGCACCGCGCGCTCGACGTGGACGCTCGGCGCGACGTCTGAGTCCGCCGAGGTCGTGCCGTCGTGCGGGGCCGGCACGAACTCGGTCTGGTTCAGCCTCACCGCGGACACCGACGGCCGGATCGAGGTCAACACGCTCCAGAGCACCTTCGACACGATCCTGAGCGTGTGGGAGCGCGGCGAGCACCCGCTGCGCGAGGTCGCGTGCAACGACGACGCCACCGACGACCGCGGCTACGACGTGCCGCAGTCGCGTGCCGAGTTCGCCGCCGTCGCCGGGCGGACGTACCGCGTCCGCGTCGCGAGCCGCACCGGAGCCGCGCTCACCGACGGGATCGCCGTCGCCCGCGCCCGCGAGATCGACCGCCCCGTCAACGATTACGTCGCCGACGCCGTCGACCTCACGACGTCCCCCGAGCTGTATGTCTGGTCCGGCGACCTGTATGCGGCCGACCACGAGGACGGCGAGGACTTCAACTTCGGGTGCGGCAACGCGACCAACTCGCTCTGGTGGCGCTACACGCCCGCCACGGACGGGATGCTGCTCGTGTCGACGGACCGCGGGTCCGGCTCCGAGGTCGTCCCCGGCATCGGCCTCTGGCGCGCCGACGCGGACTACGACTTTCCGTTCGAGCAGGTCGCGTGCGCCTTCGGCGAGCCCGGCGACGACGACGACGGCGACGGCGAGCCCGACAACGGCGACTACGGCATCGACGTGACCCTGGCCGCGCCGGTCTCGGCCGGCGAGACCTACTTCCTCCGGATCACGGGCGACAGTGGGACCTACAGCAGCGGCTACGCGGCCGCGTTCCGGGCGCAGGGGCCGCCGTCCGTGCCGGCCCGCGTCGACGTCGTCGGGCAGCCCGGCTGGCGGATGCTCTCCGCGCCCGGCGCCGGCTACACCGTCGCAGACCTCGCCGCGCTGAACCTCGTCCAGGGCGTGCCGGGCTACTACCCGGACGCCGCCGCCAACCTGTTCACGCAGTTCGACGGCACCACGTACGCGCCGCCGGCCGGCGGCGCGGTGCCGCTCCTGCCGGGCCCGGGCCGGTTCTGGGACCTCTACGACCGCGGCATCCAGCCCGGCGGCGCCAGCGCGAGCGTCGGCATGCCGTTCGCGCTGCCCGTCCCGACGGCACCGCTCGAGGATTACGTCGAGGTGCCGCTCCACGCGAGCGGCACGGGCTGGAACCTCGTCGGCAACCCGTACCCGGTCGCGCTCGACGCCGACGACCTCGGCCTGTGGATCTACGGCGGCGCCCTCGCGAGCCGGGTCGGCCAGACGTGGGACCCCAACGCCGGCGGCGCGGGCTCGTACCGCATCGCCAGCCTGATCCCAGGCGGCCTCGCCCCGTGGTCCGGCCTGTTCATCGAGAACCGGACGGACGCGCAGGCCGCGACAGTCATGCGGATCTTCGCGCCCGATCCCAGCGCGGCAGCGACGCCCCAGAGCCGCCCCGCGGCGCACCAGACGCTCGCGTTCGAACTGCACGGCGCGACGCCCGGCGGGACGCCGCTGCTCGGCGCCGCGACGGCGCTCGTCCTCGCGGACGACGCCGCGGACGGCTGGGACGTCCACGACGCCCTCGCGCTCGCGCCGTTCGCGCCCACGTTCGTCACGCTCGCCTTCGACGGCGTCCGCGCCGACTCGTCGGTGTGGAAGGCGCAGGAGGCGCGCCCGGTCGCGACCGCCGCCTTCGACGTGCCGCTCGGCGTCGTCGCGGCCGGCGCCGGCGCCGCGATGCGGATGACGTGGCCCGTGGACTCGTTCGCCGACGGCTGGCGCTTCGTGCTGACGGACACCGAGACGGGCACGGCGGTCGACCTGCGCCGTCAGTCCGAGTACGCCTTCACCGTCCCGGTAGACGCGGGCAAGACGTCGGGGGGCGACGCGCTGCCGCGCGCTACGGTCCCGGCCGTCCGCGCGCTGCCGCGCGCCGCTGCGCGTGGCGCCGCGCCGCGGTTCGTGCTCCACGCCGAGCCGCCGCCGGCCGTTGCCGGCGAACCCGACGCGCCGGTGCGCTTCGCGCTCGCGCCCGTGGCCCCGAACCCGAGCCGCGGCCGGGCGACGGTGACGGTCGAGACGCCCGCAGCGGCGCGCGTACGCGTCGTCGTGTACGACGTCCTCGGCCGCGAGGTCTCGGTCCTCGCCGACGGCGAGATGGCGGGAGGCCGCCACGCGCTCGCGCTGGACGCCGGCCGTCTGGCCTCGGGCCTCTACGTCGTCCGGATGACCAGCGGCACCTTCGCCGCGACGCGCCGCCTGCCGGTCG
>JBBSUZ010000177.1:0-6805 GCA_038233965.1 Rhodothermales bacterium
CGAGGTCGGCGGCCATGCGCGCGGTGGTGCCGGCCACGAAGTGCTCGATGAGGCGGAGCTGCGTCCGGCGGGGGAGTTTGGTTCGTCGTCGGGTCATGGGGAAGCTTAGCCACCCGGACCCTTATCTATGCCAGCCCCTTCCTCAAAGGCGAGGTCGTAAGAAACCGGCCTGTTGGTCATGAGGCACCCAAAGTCCATCCTGTTACCCTTTCCTGCGAAGCAGATGACCCTGTTTTCGACCTCCTGCGTAGGGAAGTAGTCACGCCAGAGTCCGGGACGATCTACCATCAGGTCTCCGTAATAGAGCCATTTTCCGATAAAGGGCCGGTACATGGAGGAGCGAATCAGGCTCTCGTCAAATTCTGCAAACCGGCCGGCCTCCAAGCTTCGGAAGAGAGTGCTAGCCCACTTGATCTGAGTCTTGTCGTAGGTGACAACGTCCTCTGACTTCACGCCTGGACTCCCCTTCCGCTGCCACTTGACGACCTGCGCGTTGTAGGTGTCCACGAACTGCTCGACTCGCTCGCCGAGGCGCTCGCGGTCAAAATCGTAGACCCATGGATCGCGGCCTGAGTTGACGCCTGGGCTGTACTGGTCGAACAGGGTCGTCTCGTTGGCGTCGTCGCTCGCCTTCTCGGCCTTGCTTACGATCGGGAGGAAGCTGTCCCACTCATCCGTCATGTCGTCCGTGAGCCAGTCGTGTCGGGCGTTCGGCTCGAGGATGCGCCAGTCGAGGCCGTCGAGGTCGCCGGCGGCTTCGAGCCAGTCGTACTTGGCGGTCTTCTTCGCGTCCGGGTCCGCGGCGGCGTAGCGGAGGACGGCGCGGCGGCCGGGGGTGTGGCGGCCGGTCGTTCGGACGAGGAAGGTGATGGCGACGCCGACCTGGATGCCGAAGACGTTGTGGGTGGTGCCCGATAGGTGCGGGTTCTTGCGGACGTTGCCGCCGAGGTCCACGACATAGATCTCGTCGAAGTCGGCGAGCAGGTGCGCGCGCATCCCGTCGAACGAGAGGTCGTCCACGAAAGAGCCGTTCGTGACGTAGGCGACGATGCCGGCGTCGCCCAAGCGGTCCGACGCCCATCGGAAGGCCTTGACGTAGGGGTCCGAGAGCTTGTTGACGAGCGTGGCGGCCGAGGCGGCGGCATAGGTCGTGCTGACGCGCTCGTCCATGCCGACCTGCATCACCTTGCCCTTGACGCGGACGGTGGGGTACTTGCGGTTCTGGTTGGCGTCGTTGGCGTTGACCTGGTGGGCGTTGTAGGGCGGGTTGCCGATGACGACGCGGATGGGGGCGTCGCGCTGTCGCTGGGCGCGCTCGGTGTTCTCGGCGGCGAAGAGGCCGACGGTCTTGCCCTCGACCATGTCGAAGGTGTCCACGAGGACGATGCCCTCGAAGGGGACGTAGTGGCCGGTCTTCTCGCGGTAGGCGTGCTCGACGTTGAGCGAGGCGATGTAGTAGGGGAGCAGGAGGACCTCGTTGGCGTGGAGCTCGCCGGGGCGGCCGGTGGCGCCGTACTTGGCGGGGAGGTCGGGCGCGGGGATCTGCTCGATGACGCGGACGAGGAAGTTGCCGGTGCCGACGAAGGGGTCGAGGACGTGGACGCCGGGCGTGGCGAGCGTCTGCGGGGCGCCGTCCGGTGTGGTGAAGTGGCGTTTGAGGAGGGCGTCCGTGGATCGGACCATAAAGTCCACGAGCGGCTGCGGGGTGTAGACGATGCCGTGCGTGTCCGCGACGCGGTCCGAGAAGCCCTGGAAGAACTGCTCGTAGACGGTGTTGAGGAAGTCCTGCTTGGCGGCCCAGTCGGTGATGCCCTCGGCGGCCTCCTCGATGGCGCTGTAGAAGCGGTCGAGGCGCCCGAGGAAGGCGGTGCGCGAGACGTGGCGGGCGGTGAGGGCGTCGATGACCTTCTCGATCTCGGCGGCGATGGCGTTGCGTCGAGCGAAGTCCGGGTTGTCGAAGACGGTTCGGACGACGCGCTCGGTGAGGAGGTGCTGGACGAGCATCTCCTCGACGGCCTTGGTGGCGACGTTGGGGTTGACGGCCTCGCGGACGGTGGTGACGAAGGCGTCGAAGGCGGCGCGGAAGAGGGGGTCCTGGGTGCGGGCGGCCTCGATCTGGGCGAGGAGGCCTCGGGCGAGGTCGGGGATCGCGGCGCGGAACTCGCGGACGGCGACGTGGAACTGCTCGATCTCGGGCTCGCGGTAGGCGAGCAGGAGGTTGATTGCCTCGGCGAGGGCGGCGGGGTCCGAGAGGTCGGCGTCGAGGGCGAGGCGGCCGTCCTGGTAGAGGAGGGCGCGGCGGGGCGCCTGGAAGAGGGTGTTCTGGAGGGAGTAGCCGCGGGTGATCTTTTTCTGGATCTCGCGGGCGAGGTCGTCGGCGGAGTCCTTGGCCTCCCAGTAGCCGAGGGTGAGGTTGAAGGGGTCGCGGAGGGCGCCGTCGTAGCGGACGGTCTTTCCGGTGCGGCCCTTGGTGGTGAACTCGGGGACGAGGGTCCAGGCAGTCCCGGCGGCGGCCTGGAGGACGTCGTGGAAGGCGGTCTTGACGGCCTGCTCGTGCGTGGCGCCGACGTCGTCGTAGCGGGCGAGGGAGTCGTAGTAGGCGCGGACGGCCTTGTCGGTGGGTTTGAGCACGGGTCGCGCGTGGGATTAAGCGCGGAAGGTACTCGGGGGCGAGTGCGTCGGGGCGAGCGTCATCGCTGGCGGGCGGGCCGGATCTGGCGCGGTGACGGTGGTGAGGATGCGGCGGCGGGCAGGGCGGCGGTAGGTTGCGGGAAACACCGATCCGCCCGAGATGAAGACGTATTCGCTGCGCCCCGACGAGTCCGCTCCGCGCGACGCGCCCACCGAGGCGGCCTCGCCCGACGCTGAGGAGCTGCTGGGCGGGCTGAACCCAGTGCAGGCCGAGGCCGCCCGCACGACCGAGGGGCCCGTCATGATCGTGGCCGGGCCGGGCTCGGGCAAGACGCGCACGCTCACGCACCGCATCGCGTACCTCATCGCGGCCAAGAAGGCGTGGCCGAGCCAGATCCTCGCGCTGACGTTCACCAACCGCGCCGCGCAGGAGATGCGCGCCCGCGTGACGGACCTCGTCGGGCCGGAGGCAAAGTCCATGTGGATGGGCACGTTCCACAGCGTGATGTCGCGCGTGCTGCGCCGCGAGGCGGACAAGCTCGGCTTCACCAAGGACTTCTCGATCTACGACACCGACGACACCGAACGGCTGCTGCGCGAGCTGATGGCGCGCTACAACGTCGACTCCAAGAAGAACACGCCGCGCTCGGTCCGGACGCGCATCTCGGGGGCGAAGAACCAGATGGTGACGCCGTCCGAGTACCTCCGGATGGCGAGCGACCCGTTCGAGCAGGTCGTGGCGAAGCTCTACGGGCCGTACACGGACGCGCTGCGGGCCGCGAACGCGATGGACTTCGACGACCTCCTCGGGTGGCCGATCCGGCTCTTCGAGAACCACCCGGACGTCCTGCTGGAGTACCAGAACCGCTGGCGCTACCTCCACGTGGACGAGTACCAGGACACCAACCGGGCGCAGTACACGCTCGTGAAGCTGCTCGCGGCGCGCCACCGCAACGTCTGCGTCGTCGGCGACGACGCGCAGTCGATCTACTCGTTTCGCGGGGCGGACATCCAGAACATCCTCTCGTTCCAGAAGGACTACCCCGAGGCGCAGACGGTCCGGCTCGAGCAGAACTACCGGAGCACGCAGCGCATCGTCCGCCTGGCGGATGCGATCATCAAGACGAACACGGGGCAGCTCAAGAAGGAGCTCTGGACCGACAACGACGAGGGCGAGCCCGTCGTGGTGATGGAGTCTCTGAGCGAGCGCGACGAGGCGCAGAAGATCGAGCGCACGCTCCGCGACGCGCACGCGCGCGTCGGGCTGGGCTGGAAGGACGCGGCGGTGCTGTACCGCACGAACGCGCAGTCGCGGTCGATCGAGGAGGCGCTGCGGCGCGGCGGCATCCCGTACCGGCTCGTCGGCGGCGTCTCGTTCTACCAGCGCAAGGAGATCAAGGACGCGCTCGCGTACCTGCGGCTCGCCGTCAACCCGGCGGACGAGGCCAGCTTCCTGCGGGTGCTCAACGTGCCCGCGCGCGGCATCGGCTCGAAGACGATCGAGCAGATGCGCGACTACGCGAGCGAGCACAACACGAGCCTGTGGCAGGCCGCGCAGGACCCGGGCGGCGTCGGGCTGACGGCGCGGGCGTCGAAGGCCGTCGAGGGCTTCACGTTCCTGGTCGCGCGCCACGCGTCCAAGGCCAATACGCACGCGGCGGACGAGATCGCGCGCGAGTTCATCGCCGAGACGGGGCTTCTCCAGGCGCTGCGCGACGAGAACACGCCCGAGGCGCTCGCCCGGCTCGAGAACGTCCACGAGCTGCTCAACGCCGTCGCCGAGTTCGCGGGCTCGGCCGGCGACGGCGAGTCGCGGTCGCTCTCGGAGTTCCTGCAGGAGGTCTCGCTCGTGGCCGACACGGACCGGATGACGGACGACGACAACCGGGTGACGCTGATGACGCTCCACGCGTCCAAGGGCCTCGAGTTCAAGGTCGTCTTCGTGACCGGCCTCGAAGTGGGGCTCTTCCCGCTCGCCGCGGCGGCGCAGGACGCCAAGGAGCTCGAGGAGGAGCGCCGGCTGCTGTACGTCGGCGTGACGCGCGCCGAGGAGGTGCTCTTCCTGAGCTACGCGCGCAGCCGCTACCGCTTCGGTGAGCAGACGACGTCGGTCCGGAGCCGCTTCCTCGACGAACTCGACGGCGCCGAGGACCTCATCCGGACCGAGTCCGGCGGGCGCTTCGAGACGCGGCGCGGCCGCTTCGAGATGGGCGCCGGCGACGACGACGCGGGCGGCCGCTACGGGCGCATGGACCCGAACTACTGGAAGGACAGCCTGCGGCCGGACGCCGCGCCGCCGGTCCGCAAGACGAAGGCGCAGGTCGAGACCGAGCGCCAGGTGGTCTACGACGAGGGCGAGGCGGCCGTCGTCGTCGGGGCGAACGTGACGCACCAGACGTTCGGTGCGGGCAAGGTCATCGCGATCGAGGGCGTCGGCGAGCGCGCGGCGGCGACGGTCTTCTTCCGCTCGGTCGGGCAGAAGAAGCTGAAGCTCAAGTTCGCGCGCCTCCAGGTCGTCGGCTGAATCGGGCCGTGCCCTTTCCTCTCCCGCATCCCGAGTCCGCTGTGACCTTCTGCCTCTTCGAAGACGCCGCCGTGGCGCACCTCGCGCCGCTGGCGCTCACGCGCGCCGCGTGCGACCTCCGCGTCGGCGCGCGGACGCTCGCGGAGTCGGCGGTGGCGATGCTCGCCGGCGACGCGCCCGTCGCCCTGCTCGTCCGCCCCGACGTCGCCGGCGTCGCGCGTGACGAGCACCCGACGTGGCCCGTCAACGCGTCTCCGGCCGGGCCGACGCTGTTCGTCTCGGCGCGGTGGCTCGCGCGGCCGGGCGACCTCGCCGCCGCGCTCGTGCGCATCGTCCGCGGCGGGACCGAGCCCGCCCGCGCCTTCACCGCGCCCGACGGGACGCTCGTCGCCCTGTGGCACCCGGACGCGACGGCCGCGCTCGTCGGGCCGGACGGCGGGCTCGTCGTGCCCGACGGCGTGCCGGCCGAGCAGGTCGCGGCGACGACGGTGGACCGGCTGTGGGACGTCGTCGTAGACCTGCCGGCGCGCGTCGAGCACGACGTCTACGCGATGGGCCGGCTGGGCGTGACCGAGGGCGCGACGGTCCACGCCGGCGCGCACGTCGTCGCGCCGCACGAGGTCTTTCTCGGGCCCGGCGTCGTCGTCCGCGCCGGCGCCGTCATCGACGCGTCGGACGGGCCGGTCCACCTCGCGGCGGGCGTGACGGTCGAGTCCAACGCCGTCCTGCGCGGGCCGCTGTTTCTGGGGTCCAGGACCGTCGTGAAGGCGCTCGCCCGCGTCGACGGGAGTGCGGCGGGCGAGCAGTGCCGGCTGGGCGGCGAGGTGCACGAAAGCAGCCTCCACTCGTTCGCCTCGAAGGGCCACGACGGCTACCTCGGCAACAGCGCGCTCGGCCGGTGGACCAACCTCGGCGCGGCGACGGACACGTCGAACCTCAAGAACGACTACGGTCCGGTGACGCAGTGGGACGCCGTCGCGGGCGACTTCGTGGCGTCGGGGCGACAGTTCCTCGGGCTGGTCATGGGCGACCACTCGAAGTGCGCGATCCACACCGCGTTCTCGACGGGGACGGTCGTCGGCGTGTTCGCCAACGTGTTCGGCTCGGGCGTGCCGCCGCGGCACGTGCCGTCGTTCGCGTGGGGCGGGGCGGAGGGCCTCGCGCCGTACCGCATCGACAAGGCGCTGCGCGTGGCCGAGGCCGTCGAGGCGCGCCGCGGGCGGGCGGTGTCGGAGGCCGAGCGGAACGTCCTGACGCGCATCGCGTCGGGCCCGCACGCCCAGCCGTGACGATGGATGTGCATTCGTAGAGACGCCCCGCCGGGGCGTCTAACCGCGGCGCCCGGTCCCGTGCCGACGCGTCGTCCGTCGCCCGGTTTGACGTCGTCGGGGGGTGCGATGTGACGTGCGCGGTGCGCGGCACGAGACGCCCCAGCGGGGCGTTTCTACGGGGTTTCCGGCATGTCCGGCGGTACGGTTCGGTGGACGGCGATGGCCGTCAGGTCGTCCGGGACGGCGGCGGCGTCCGGCCCCGCGAAGGCGTCCGACGCGGCGATGAGGCGGTCGAGGGGGGCGGCGGCCGAGACGTCGGGGCCGAGCGCGAGCGCGGCGTCGAGGCCGCTCTCGCCCCACTCCTCGCCCGCGGCGGCCC
>JBBSUZ010000178.1:0-6787 GCA_038233965.1 Rhodothermales bacterium
GTAGTCGACCTGGAGAGAGCCCTCGACGCCGGCGCGGATGCGCGGGTCGGGCTGGGCGACGGCAGGCGCGGCGAGCAGGAGCAGGACGGCAAAACGAAGCACGGGCAGAGCGGGCGGTGGCCTCGCTCTACCCGTGGGTGCTTGCTCGCCGCTTGCGGCCCGATTACACCGCGTTCATCTTCGGCGCCCGGCGCGGCGTGGACGTCGCGTTCTGAACACGCGCAGCGGCCTGCCGACGTCCTGCGCACGAAGCGCCCGGCGATCACGCCCACCCTCGGAAATGCCAGACGTCTGGCTCATCACAGGTGTGTGCTTCCCACCGAGGCGTCCGGAGCCCGGTCGATGCGCCGGGCGGTTCGCGTCAGTTGCCGCGGTAGGTGCTGTAGCCGTACGGGCTCAGCACGACCGGCACGTGGTAGTGCAGCGACGTGTCGGAGACGGCGAACGGGACGACGATCTCGGGGAAGAAGGCTGCGCCGCCGCGGTCCTCGAGGCGGTAGGCGCGCAGGTCGAACGTGAGGCGGTAGGTGCCGGCCAGCGTCTCGGCGTCGCCGAACGAGGCCACGCGGCCGTTCTCGGCCGTGACGCCGTCGGCGACGTGCGTCCAGACGGTGCCGTCCCAGTGGTCGAGCGAGACGGGGACGCCAGCGCCGCCGACGCCGCGGGCGAGGTCGAGGACGTGCGTGGAGATGTCCTGCGCCTGGGCGGCAGGAGCGAGGGCGGCCGGGGCGGCGAGGGCGAGGGCGGCGAGCGCCAGGGTGCGGATAGACATGAGTCGAGAAGAGAGAGAAACGAGAGGAGAGGACGTCCGCGTCAGGCGGTCGTCCAGGAGAGAATGGCGGCGAGCGACGCGCCGGCGACGGCGAGCCACAGCAGCACGCCCTGCACGAGCGGCCGCGCACCGACGGCGCGCAGCGTCGCCCGCGAGAGGCCGGCGCCGATGAGGAACAGCGTCAGCACGAGGCCCTGTTTCGCGAGCATCACGAGCACGTCGAAAACGGGTTTGCCGGCGGGGACGAGCGCGACGACGGCCGAGGCGAGCGCGAAGAGGCCGATGAACCACGGGATCGCGACTTTGGCCTCGCCGCCGCCCGAGCGCCGCCGCCACGCGGCCGCGCCGAGCGCGAGCGGGACGATCCAGAGCGCGCGCGTGAGCTTCAGCACCGTCGCCTCGGCGAGCGCCTCGGGCCCGTACGACGCCGCCGCGCCGACGACGCTCGACGTGTCGTGGATCGCGATCGCGGCCCACAGCGCGAACTGGTGCTGCGAGAGGTGCAACAGGTGGCCGATGGCCGGGAAGACGTACAGCGCGACGCCGTTGAGGATGAACACGGTCGCGAGCGAGACGCCCATCGCCTCCGCGCCGGCGCCCAGGGCCGGACCGAGGGCCGCGATCGCGGAGCCGCCGCAGATGGCGGTCCCGCCCGAGATCAGCGCGCCCGTCGTCGGATCGACGCGCAGCAGGCGGCCGAGCAGCAGGCCGACCGCGAGCGCGAACGCGATGCCGAGCGCGGTCGCCCCGACCCCGTTCGCGCCGACCTTGAGCACGGCCGGCAGCGACATCCCGAAGCCCAGCCCGACGACGCACGCCTTGAGCAGCGTCTTGGAAACACGTGCGCTCGTCGCCTCGAACGGGTTGCCGAGCGTCAGCCCGAGCACGGCCCCGACGCCGAGCGCGACGGCGGGCGACACGACGGGCGCGAGCGAGCCCGCGGCGAGCGCCAGAAACAGCGCGCGGTGCCACAGCGGCGCCGGCGCGGGCGCGTCGGCAGGCGGAAGAACTGCATCGAAGTGCGCGGAGGCGGGCGTCACTGGAAGTCGCCCGTGACCTGCGTGAAGCCGTCGCCGAAGCGGTCCACGGCGACGGCCGCGACGCCGTAGCGCGTCGCCGGAGCGCCGCCGCGGCCGACGACGCGTGAGCGGACGTAGATCTCGCGCTGGCCGCGCAGCTCGATCCGGTCGATCTCGACGCGGCCCTCGGCCGTCCGCAGCGGGCGCCCGACGATGGCGACGGCCTCGCGGCGGTAGTCGACGCCCGGGAACGGCGCGGCGATGCCAAAGACCTGACGGACGGTCGCCTCCTCGGCATCGCTGTAGACGACGTAGGCGCGCTCGGCAGCGCCCGTCGCCGGGGCCGTCGCGTCGGCGGAGGCGGCCGGGCGCAGCTCCAGAACCGACGTCAGAAAGTCGCGTGTGTCGCATCCGGACACGGCGAGCAGGCCAGCGAGCGCGAGGAACAGGGCGGGCATTTTGAGGACGTGCATAGGGGATGGCGAATGAGGCACAGGGAGGTCAGAGCTGAGCAACGGAAAGGTGGGCGGAAAACATCTGCTCATCCCGCTTCCCATATCCCGCATCCCGCCGCTCTCAGCGGTCGCCGCGAGGGACGGCGAGCGGGTCGGAGGGAAGCACGATGGCGACGCGCTCGGGCCGGCCGTCTGCCATCGTGAAGCGGACGGGCGCGCCCGTCGGCTCGGTGCCTTGCACGATCACGAGCGTGCCCGGTGCCGTCGGTCGGCCGCCGAGCGAGCCGGGGCCGGCCGTCGTCTGCCAGCCGTCGGACCAGCCGTAGAGCCACTCGGCGTCGGTCGTGACCATGCGGATGCAGCCGTGGCCCTGCGGCGGGCCCGTCGGGACGACGTCGTACTGGTGCAGGTGGATGCCGCGCAGGTGGTGGATGTTCATCACGTAGCGCATGAGCCAGCGCTGGCCAGCCGGGGCCTCGGACGACTCGCGCTCGAGTGTGCGCCAGTTCATCGTGAACCGTCCGCTCGGCGTCGGGGTAGCGGCGGCGCCGGTCGAGGCCGGGCCCCACCGCGCGAGCCGGCCCGACTCGTAGGCCGCCCACGTCTGCGTCGTCTTGTCGATCACGACGGCCTTGGCGATGGCGGTCGCGCCGGGCCAGTCGAGCGGGAACGGCGAGTAGGCGAGCGGCGAGAGGTCGAAGTCGGCGAGGCGGGCGGGGAGGACGAGCGAGTCGCCCGTCGTGAGGCGGCCGGCGGGCGGCCCGCCGAGCAGCTGCGCCAGCCCGAGCCGCTGCTGCCCGAGCGGGACGTCGCCGTCGCCGAGCTGCCGGTACAGCGCGTGCCGCGCCAGCACCGAGTTGCCCGACGCGTGCTCGACGTGGTAGACGGCGTAGCGGACGGGCTCGGCCGGCAGCGGCGCCTCGCGCTCGAGCAGCTCGCCGACGACGCGCTGGTCGTACGAGCCCTGGGCGACGGCGGGCGCGGCGAGGAGGATCAGAAGCGGGACGAGAAGGCGCATGCGGGTCGGTCGAGGGCGGGCACCGCGGGTGTCGTGCGGTGAACCGTCCTAACGTCCGGCTCCGTGATCGGTTGTATTGATTGTGTGGATCGGGGCGGTAGCGCTGGCCTATCGGACGTCCTGGCGCTGCAGCGTCGCGCCTGCAGGGCCGGGCGGGGCGTACGCGTCGGGAATGTCACAGTTGGGCGACAGCCTTCGGTGCAAAATGAGAATGCGTCGCACCCGTCGATATACCCTGTTCACTCGCCGTGCTTCGATGCTCCGGTTCTCGCTCGCCCTCACCGTTCTGCTGGCCGCCGCTCCGTCTGCGACGGCACAGTCCCGCTCGTCTGAAGACGTCGCGCCCGGCTCCCACTATGCCGCGCTCATGGAAACGGCGGGGCACGCGCTGCAGTCCGGTCTCGGGAGCGAGGCCGCTGCGCTGTACGAGCAGGCGGCCGGCACGCAGCCGCAGGCGATCGGCGCCCACGTCGCCGCCGGGTGGGCGCACCTCGCCTCCGGCGACGCCGAGGCGGCCGCCCCGCACTTCGCCGACGCCCGGCGCCTCGCCGACGCACGCGCGGACGTCGAGCACGCGGACGCCCTCGCGCTCGACTGGGGGCAGGCGGCCGTCGCCTTCGCGCAGGGCCGCGGCGCCGAGGGTGCCGTGCTCTTCTCCCGCCACGACCCGGGAGCGTCCTGCGATGCCCACGGCCTGGCGGGCGCCACGTTCCCGCCGCTGTTCGAGACCGTCATGGAAGGGGACAGCACCCTGTTCCGCACCCTCAACCGGACGGCGTTCGGGGCGACAGTCGAGCAGGTCCGCCTGCACCCGGACGACGCCGGGTGGGTCGACCGGCTCACCCCGTTCGGCGGCTCTGCTGCGGTGTTCGAGACCGAGGCGAGCCTCCATCCGACCAGCCTGCCGCTGCGCCTCGCGGCGGCGCGCGTCTCGGCTGATCCGGTCGCGCAGGTCCGGGCCGTGCTCGCGCTCGACCCGGCGAACTACGAGGGGCTCCTGTCGCTCTCCTCCGCGCTGACGTGGAACGGCCAGCTCGCCGAGGCGCGCGACGTGCTCGCTGCCCTCGTCGCGCAACACCCGGACTCGGCGCGCGCCCACTACGCGCTCTACACCGCCCAGTTCGAACTCGGTGACGCCGCCGCAGCACGGGCATCACTCGCCCGCGCCGACGCGATCGACCCGTCCTTTTCCGCGCGCAAGCGAAGCGTCGACGCGGTGTGGATCGAGCAGCTCTACTGTGGCGCCGGGTTGGACCGCGATGCAGAGACGGGCGAGTGGGTCGGTGTGGAGCAGGCGCTCCGGTGCTACGAGGGAATGCTCATGGTCTACCCGGAAAACGGGGTCACGTGGACCCACATCGGAGCCCTGCGCTACACGCTCGGCGAGACGGCTGGTGCGGTAGAAGCGCTCCGCACGGCATCGGTGCTCGACCCGACCCGCGTCAGCGTGTGGATCGCGCTTTCAGATGCCTACGCCGAGCTGGGCCAGCCGGAGGAGGCCGCCGAGGCTCTCGCCCGTGCGGCTCGCATCGCGCCGGACGACCCCGACGTCCTGTACGCGCAGGCGGCCCAGTGGCAGGAAACCGACCGGCCCGCCGCCATCCGCAACCTCCGCCGCGTCGCGGCCGCTCTGCCCGACGATTTCGACGCAACGTTCCACCTCGGCCGGCTCCTGCTGCTCTCGGAGGCGGCTGACGAGGCCGTGCCGTTCCTCGAGCGGGCGCGGGCTCTCGATCCGTCCGACCCGGGCACCGCGTTCATGCTCGGAGCCGCATACCTGACGCTGGACCGGATGGGCGGCGTCTACAGCGAGCTCGCACGGCTCGACGCGCTGGACCCCGCCGCCGCGGCCGAGCTGCGCGCGCTCGCGGACGGTTCTGGCGACGACGGCTTCTGACGGGTCCGGCCGGGGCCGGCCGGAATCTGGCTGCACGCGTCAGAACACGTAGCCGACGCGGACGCCGACGTCCGGAATGCGGTCGAGGCGGTCCGTGCCGAGGGACAGGACGAGCGGGCCGACGGGCGTCCGGTACTGGAGGTCCAGCCCGAGCCCGGCGAGCGTGTCGCCGGCGTCCACGATCGCGTCGCCGTCGCCGTAGGCGCGGCCGGCGTTGGCGACCAGCCGCGCGAAGAGGTTGACGCCGAGCCGCGCCTGGACGCCCGCGACGCCGAGCCACGCGTTCGGGCCCGTCAGCGCCTCGGGCTCGTGGCCGTAGAGCGGCAGGAACGTCCCGGGCAGCACCGTCACGGTCTGGATGCCGCCGACGTACGTGCGGCGGTTCAGCGGCAGGCCCTCGCCGAGCCCGCGCGCGTAGGCCGCGCGCCCGACGAGCGAGACGCGCGGCGAGACCGGGAGCCAGACCTCGGCGTCGAGGACGGCGCGCTGGAACGGGCCGGTCCGCGTGCGCTCGAGCCCGAGCATCCCGCCGGACACACCGGCCTGCTCCGCGATCCGGTCCGTGAACTCGGACGCGTCGACGTGGCCGCGGCCGCCCTCGGCCTCCGCTCGGAGGCGGACGCCGCGCGTCGGCACGTTGAGGCGGTCGACGGTGCGGACTTCGGCGAAGGCGGTCGCCGAGGCGTAGCGCTCGCGCAGCACGACGCCCTCGAGGTCGAGCACGATCGGCTGGCCGCCCGGCCCCGGGAAGACGGCGTTGGCGTCGACCTGGAAGTCCGACACGACGTCGCGGGCGACGCCGCCGCCGAGCGAGGCGCCGAGCAGGACGTCCGGGAACGGCGTCCACGCCGCGAGCAGCGCGGCCTCGGCCACGCGCTGCGTCACCGTCGAGCGCTGCTTCTCCTCGCCGAGCAGCGTCACCCGGACCGGCGCGCGCGTGATGCCGACGGTCGCGCCGGCCTCGACCGGCGACGTCAGCCCGAGCGGCGCCGTGTACGTTCCGGCGAGCTGCGACTGCCGGCCGAGGCGGACCGACGCCGTCGAGCGGTCGCCGAAGCGGAGGCGGTGCCGGAGCGTCGCCTGCGCGAGCAGCTCGCCGCCGTTGCGGTCGTCGTAGCGCAGGCCGAGGCCGAGCCGGTCCGGCGGGTCGCGCGGGACGAGGCGGACGTCCAGCACGCCCTCGCCGCCTGTGCCGGCCAGCACGCGCGGGAGGACGTAGTCGTAGGCGTCCGTCGCGACGAGCCGGGCGACGAGCAGGTCGACATCGTCCGGCGTGAGGTCCCGCGGCAGGTCCAGCGTGCCGAGGCGCTCGGCGAGCTGGAGCGCGGGCCCCTCGACGCCGCGGAACGCGATGCGGGTGATGCGGACCGGCGCGGGCGCGGCGGGGCCCGGTGGGACGGGGACGGGCGCGATCCCGTTCGCGGCCATCAGCGCGCGGATCTCGGGGAGCGCGGCCGTCGCGACGCGGCGGCCCTCGGCGATCCACGGCGCAGGGTCGGCCAGGCCGGCCGCGTTGAGCGCCGTCACGTCGGGCTCGATGATGAGCGCGGCGCGCTCGCGGTCGGCGACGGCCCGGCGGCGGCGCGTCGTGCCGGTGGACTTCTCGAACAGGACGAGCAGGTTGAC
>JBBSUZ010000179.1:0-6742 GCA_038233965.1 Rhodothermales bacterium
AATGATGGGTACTGCCGCCCGAGCCGGGTGTCGGGCGACCAGTCGGGCGTGGGGGGCGGGCGCGCCGCGCGGCGCTGGAGGTGCGGGAACGGGAACGCAGGGAGCGGGGCGGGGGTCGAGGCGGACCACCTGCCTCGATCCGATGCGCCTGCTTCTGCTTCTCGTGCTTGCCGCCCCGATCGCCACCGCCCAGCCAGTCGACGGGATCGTCGGGGCGTGGCAGCAGACGGGCTCGGTGGCGGCGGTCCTCGGGTCGACCGGCGACACCGTCCCGGACGTCCCGCAGGCGCCATACCGGCTCACGTTCGACGACGCGGGCGGCCTCGCGGTCGAGGCGGGGACGGATCTCGCGTACACCTTCGACGGCGAGGCGCTCGCGATCCGCGTCGGCGCAGACGGGGAGGCCGAGTCGGTCGGGGCGCGCCTCGACGGGGACGGGCTTGCGATCACGGACCCCGACACCGACGAGCTGTACGTCTTCACCCGCGACGGCGGGGCGGCGTCGGACGGGATCGTCGGGCGGTGGCTGCGGCCGGGAGCGGACCCGGGCGAGCCGGCGGGAGCTCCGGCGGGGTTCGAGTTTGCGGCCGATGGGACCGCGCGCGCGTTCTACGGGGCCTCGGTGCGCTACGTCGCCGAGCGGGGGACGCTCGTGACGGGGGACCCGCTGCCGATGGTGGCCAACGTCCGCGTGACGGGCGACCGGCTGCGGCTCGTCCAGAAGAACCGGGTGACGACGTACGCCCGCGCGAGCGCCGGGGGAGGGGACGCGCCGGTCGTGTCGCTCCAGCGGACGGCCTGCTACGGGCGCTGCCCGGAGTACACGCTCGCGGCGTACTTGGACGGGCGCGTCGTGTGGACGGGACGGCGCAACGTGACGCTGGTGGGGACGGCGGAGCGGCAGGTCGCGCCGGCACTCGTGGCGGAACTGGTCGCGGCGGCCGAGGCGGCGGGACACGCGAGCCTCCCGGAGATGCTGGCAGGCGGGGACGTCTGCTCGCAGTTCGCATCGGACATGCCGGGCGCGGTGACGACTGTGCGGACGACCTCGGGAGTGCACACGGTGACGCACAACCGTGGATGCACCGGCTTCCGCGGCGAGGCCGCACTGACGGCGTTCGAGACGATGATCGACCGCGCGCTGGGCACGTCGGCGTGGGACGGGGCGCCGGCTTCGGTGTCGCCGCGGTAGAGCGCGTGAGCCTGAATAGGTCCTGTGCGACGTTCGGTCAGAACAATGAAGCTGTTTCGGCGCGGCGCTCCGAGGGCGTCGCAGCCGTCGAGAGGCCGGCGCGGGCCTTGACGTCCGCGAACAGCTCGGGGCCGTAGTCGCGCGTGCGGATCGTGATCGGCATCGGGACGGCGTGGCCGAGCAGGAGCGCCTGCTGCTTGGAGTCCAGCGAGGCGAGGATCTGGCGCAGGCCCGCCGCGCCGGGCGAGCCGACGAGCGCGGCTGCGATGTCCTTTTCGTCGTTGAGCTGCGCGACCATCTTGGTCCCGATCTGGCTCAGCACCTCCTCGTCGATGCCCGACGGGCGCTGGTCCACGATGAGGAGCGAGACGTAGAACTTGCGCATCTCGCGGGCGATGGTCCCGAAGGGCGTCTCGCGGGCGGTCTCGGGGCCGAGGAATTTGTGCGCCTCCTCGATCGTGATGAGCAGCTGCCGCGGCTGGTCCGCCGTATTCTGCGTGCGCTCGTAGGTCTCCATTTTGCGCTCGTAGATGGCGCGGAGGCGGCGCGTGACGACGTTGGCGACGAGGAGATACGCCAGGAGCGAGTTGTAGCGGCCGAACTCGAGCACGACCGAGCGGCCGGCGTCGAGCGCGTCGAACAGCTCGTCGATGGCGTCACGCTTGCCGGCGCGGGGCTCGGTGTGGAAAAAGTCGTAGCTCGTGAGGCGGTCGAGCTTGCGCTTCAGGGCCGAGAGCGATCCGGGGTGGG
This sequence comes from Rhodothermales bacterium, assembly GCA_038233965.1. Lineage (GTDB taxonomy): Bacteria > Bacteroidota > Rhodothermia > Rhodothermales > Rubricoccaceae > DASVSE01. The sequence goes on from JBBSUZ010000179.1 coordinate 1,943, forward strand.
CGCCCGTCGTCTCAGCCATCTCCTCGATCTCGGACGGCTCGGCCTCCAGGAGGCGGGCGAGCCAGCGCGCGCCGTACGCCTTCTTGAGCGCGAACGTGGACTCGGTCGCCGTCGCGTTGAGCTGGAGCGTGTCGCGCAGCGGGAGGACGTCCTCGGGCTCGACCTGGTCCGCGTAGAGGTGCACCTCGGCGTCGGGCGATCCTCCCCTGCGACGGGTGGACTCGGGGTCGAGCGAGAAGATCTGGACGCGCGAGCCGAAGAGCTGCTGGAGGCCCGGCACGAACGAGGCCGTCTCGTCGTCGGTCTCCTGGCGCGCCTTGAACCCATACTCGTTATGCATGTCGAAGATGAGGTTCGTCGCGCGCCCCGTCGCGATGGTCCCGGCGAGGAGTAGGCGCGTGAGGAAGCTCTTGCCCGTGCCCGTCTTGCCGAAGACTGCGTTGGAGCGCTCGACGAAGCGGGCGAGGTCCAGGCAGACCGGCGTGTCCATGCCGAGCGGCGTCCCGACGTTGAAGAAGCGGTCGCCGCCGGCGTTGGCCTCGGCCCCGAACACGCGCGCGACGTCGTCCGCCGTCGCCTCGCCGACGGCCGAGAAGTGGGCCGGGACGGTCTTGACGGGCTGCGGGGCCTCGTCGCCGATCCCCTGCGGGACCATGAGCTGCGGCTTCATCGAGACCGTCGCGTACGTCCCCGAGCCCTGGAGCACGCGGCGCAGCAGCTCGTCCTCGCGGCCGGGCGGGTTGAGCAGGATGCCCTCGTTGGCGGCGTCGATGCGGACGTCCGTGATGAGCGAGAAGAAGTCGAAGGCCTCGCCCTCGACGACGACGAACGTCCCGGCGCGGACGGACTCGACGGAGCGCGCCGGGTCCAGCTTCATCTCGACGCCCGCGCCGAGCGAGCCGTGCGTGATGACGCCGACGCGGGAGCGGCGGTCGGAGGCGGCGAGGTCGTCGAAGAGGGACATGCGGGCGGGCGTGGGCGACGGCACAAGATCGCGGTGGTGCAGACGGACCATGCGCGCCGCCGCGCCGGCGTGGTCGTCTGCCAGCGCCCTCTCCGGCCGCCGACCATGATCCGACCGCTCGTCGCCCTCGCGCTCGTCCTGACGCTCGCCGCATGCGACTTCGCCGGCGACAGCGTCGTGAGGCACCAGCCCACATTCGACTACATCCCCGGCCCCGATCAGATTCTGAATGCGAGTGGAGCTCGCGCGCTCCCGGCGACGCCCGGCGCGGCCGTCATGCAGATCCACGCGAACACGCAGCCGCGGCCGGGCGGCTCGCTGTTCGTCACATGGGCCTTCCCGCGTGCGCCCGCCCCCCTCCCGTATGCTGAGGCGTACCCGATCCGGGCGGCGTTCGAGTTGCTGGTGCGCGACGAGCCGGTTGACATCGCCGGTGGCGTCGTCTCGGACCTCACCACGCGCGACTGCAACACGTACGACGGCACCTCGTCGTCCTTCACGCTCCGCGAGACGCGCGTCCCGGCCAGCGCGTCGCCGGGCGATCAACGCATGTTCACGGACTGCACCGGTGCCGCCGAGGTCGGGTTCACGGTTCGGGGGACGGAGCACGTGACCGTCCCGGCCGGGACGGTCGAGGCACTCGTGCTGGTCGGCGAGCCCCGGTTTCGCAGCACCGGCGACCAGACAGTCGAGTACTGGACGGCCACGGGCGGGCTCGTCCGCGTCGATCTTCTGACTGCCGGGGGCGTCCTGCGCGGGTCGCCGCTGCGGGCGGCGCAGGCAGGCCGCGCGGGCCTCAGTCGATCCGGGAAAAGACGCCGCGGTCGGTGTACAGCACCGTGCTGACGCGGTGCGTCGTCGCATACTCCACGCCGACGACGCCGCGGCCTGCCTGGAGCGAGAGCGCGTTGCAGGTGTCGGGCGGCGTGCCGGCCGTGCAGACGGTCGGGAGGGCCCGGAGGCCCGGGCCGGACGCCTCTCGCGGAGCGGCTCGGACGATCGAGCGGTCGAGCGTCGCGTATGTCAGCATGACCTCGCTGCCCGACTGGACGAGCGCGCCGGCGGGGAGTTCGGCAGACAATGAGCTGGTCTGCACGAACGGAACCGTCCGGGTGCCGCCCTGGCACGTCGGGCTGCCGAAGCGCCACGTCGTCGTCCCGGTGAACGACTGCTCCGACCCGTTGCTGCCGCTCCGCTGAATGGTCCAGTCGAACGTCCACGTCGTGTCGGCCGCGACCGGGAAAAAGTCTGCCGTCGTGGCCGGGGCCGTCCCGCACGCACCGGGCGGGAGGACGGTCTCGGGAGGCGTCAACTCCGCGGTGTCGCAGCCGGCGCAGAGCACAGCGGCAGTGAACACGAGGGCGCGAAGCTGCATCGGAACGGTGTCGAGTGGAGCTGCCAGAACATACGGTCGGCGTGCCGCCGTGCAGAAGTCTGATCCGCTGTGCTCCTGGTGTGCCCCGTCTACTGCATCTCCGGCTCGGACACCGTGCCGTCGGACACCACGACGACGGCGGGGCCGGTGGCCGGCGCACGGTCCGGGTCCGGGACGTCGTAGAGGGCGGCCGGGTCGCCCGTCGGCTCCGTGTCCAGCAGGAGCTCGAGCGCCTCGTCGATGCGCTTGACGTACGTCACGTCGAGCCCCTCCAGCGTCTCGTCCTTGATCTCCTCGACGTCGGCGCGGTTGCGGTCCGGGAGGACGACGCAGGTGATGCCGGCGCGGCGCGCGGCGAGGACCTTCTCCTTGATTCCGCCGACCGGCAGCACGAGCCCGCGCAGCGTGATCTCGCCCGTCATCGCGACGTCGTGGCGCACGCGGCGGCGCGTGTAGATCGACGCCAGCGCCGCCGTCATCGCGACGCCCGCACTCGGGCCGTCTTTGGGGATCGCGCCCGCCGGGACGTGGACGTGTAGGTCGAAGTGCGTGAATGCCTGCTGCGGGATGCCGAGCTGCTCCGCGTGCGAGCGCACCCACGACGACGCGGCCTGCGCCGACTCGCGCATCACGTCGCCGAGCTTGCCCGTGATCGTCATGCGGCCCGTGCCGCGGCTCAGCGAGGCCTCGATAAAGAGGATGTCGCCGCCGACGGGTGTCCACGCGAGCCCCGTCGCGACGCCCGGGACCTCGGTCCGCTCGGCGACGTCGTTGTAGAACTTGCGGGCGCCGAGGGCGTCGTCGACCGTGTCCACGGTCACTTCGCCGCGCTCGGCCTCGCCCATCGCGACCGTCTTGGCGATGTTGCGGACGACCGAGCCGATGGTCCGCTCGAGCTGCCGCACGCCGGACTCGCGCGTGTAGCCCTCGACGAGGAGGGTGAGCGCGTCGTCCGTGATCGTGAACTGGTCCTCGCGCAGGCCGTTGCGCTCGACCTGGCGCGGGACGAGGTACGTCCGCGCGATGGCCAGCTTCTCGGCGGCGGTGTAGCCGTTGATCTCGATGATCTCCATGCGGTCGCGGAGCGGGCCGGGGATCGTGTCGAGCGAGTTGGCCGTCGCGATGAACATGACGCGGGAGAGGTCGTAGTCCAGCTCGAGGTAGTGGTCGTTGAACGTGTCGTTCTGCTCCGGGTCGAGGACCTCGAGGAGGGCCGAGCCGGGGTCGCCGCGGAAGTCCGAGCCGAGCTTGTCGATCTCGTCCAGCATGAACACCGGGTTGGACGTCCCGGCGCGCTTCAGGCCCTGGATGACGCGGCCCGGCAGCGCGCCGATGTAGGTGCGGCGGTGGCCGCGGATCTCGGCCTCGTCGCGGACGCCGCCCAGCGACACGCGCTGGAACTCGCGCCCGACGGCCCGCGCGATGCTCTTGCCGAGGCTCGTTTTGCCGACGCCCGGCGGCCCGTAGAAGCACAGGATGGGCGCCTTGAGGTCGCCTTTGAGCTTCAGGACGGCGAGGTACTCGAGGATGCGCTTCTTGACGTCGCCCAGCCCGTAGTGGTCCTCATCGAGCACCTCGGCGGCGCGGGCGATGTCGATCTGGTCGTCCGAGACGTGATTCCACGGCAGGTCCAGGATCGTCTCGGCGTAGTTGCGGACGACGCTGTACTCGGGGCTCGCCGGGTTGGTGCGCGCGAGCTTCGTCAGCTCCTTCTCGACCGTCTCGATGACGGTCTCGGGCAGGTCGCCGCGCTTGCCCTCGAGCTTGGCGCGCAACTCGTTGGTGTCGGCCGTCGAGCCCTCGGTCTCGCCGAGCTCGTCCTGGATCGTCTTGAGCTGCTGGCGGAGAAAGAACTCCCGCTGCTGCTGGTCGACGTCCGTCTTGACCTTGGAGCGGATCTCCTCGCTGATCTCGAGCACGCGGATCTCCTGCTCGAGGTAGCCGAGCACGAGCTGGGCGCGGTCCAGGAGGGGCCGCGTTTCGAGCAGCTCCTGCTTCTTCTGGACCTCGATCTGGAGGTTGGACGTGATGAAGTGGACGAGGAAGCGCGGGCTCTCGATGTTCTGGATCGCGTAGGCCGCCTCGCTCGGCAGGTTCGGCGAGAGGTTGACGATCTGGACCGCGAGCTCCTTGATCTGGCGCACGCGCGCCGAGAGCTCGGCCGAGTCGCCCGCCTCGGCCGCCTCCTCATCGACCGCCGCGACGCGGGCGCGGAGGTACGGGTCGGTCTGCGTGTACGCTTCGACGCCGATGCGGCGCTTGCCCTGGATAACGATGCTGACCGACCCGTCGGGCATCTTGATGAGCTTGAGGATCGTCGCCGCGGTCCCGGCATCGTAGAGGTCCTCGGGCCCGGGCGTCTCGACGTCGGACTTCTTCTGGGCCACGACGGCGACGAGGCGGTCGCCGGCATAGGCGTCCTTGACGAGCTTCAGCGAGGCGTCGCGGCCGACGGTGATCG
>JBBSUZ010000180.1:0-6736 GCA_038233965.1 Rhodothermales bacterium
CTCCGCCCTCGCCGGGACGCTCCGCCCTCGGGCGCGGGGCGTGCCCCGGCTGCGGGGCGGCCGCCGGAATCAGCCCCCCGGGCGGTAGACACACCGGGACGACGCCCCTGGGCCGCCCCACCCATTCCCCCGCGGGCGCTGCCGGGTTCGTGGACCGCGCCGGGCCCCTCTCCCCGGGCCGGCCCCGCAGCCGGGGCACGCCCCGCGCCCGAGGGCGGAGCGTCCCGGCGAGGGCGGAGCGTCGTCTTACCGACGCCGCCGCCCCCCGTCGGATCAGCGGATGACCGTCAGACGGCGCGTCGCGACGGCCGTGCCGGACTCGGCGCGGACGACGTACAGGCCGGCCGCGAGGCCCTGCGTGTCGATCTGGACCGTCTGCTCGCCCGCGGAGCGGACGTTCTCGACGGCCGTCGTCACGAGGCGGCCCATGACGTCGTAGACGCGGACCGTGAGCGCCTCGCCCTCCGCCGTGCGGACCGTCATGCGGGCGATGCCCGTCGTCGGGTTCGGGAAGAGCGCCGAGATCTGGAGCGCGCCGGCACGGCCGGGGCCGCCCTCGTTGGCCGTCGTCGGGTCGACGAAGCCGTTGGGCTGCGAGAACGGGATCTGGCCGACGGCGAACGTGCCCGTCGGGTTGATCTCCCACGGCAGCGGGTTGCCGCTGGACGTGTCGCGGAAGCGGTCGCGGCCGAACGAGAAGCTCGTGGCGTTGACGTCCGTGATGTAGCGGTAGCGGCGGCGGCCGGCGTCGAAGCCGCCCGAGCCCTCGAGGACGTAGCCGTCCGTCGCGTTGCCGAACGCGACGCGGTAGCCGATGCCGTTGTAGGTCGGGCCCGTCACCGGCAGCGTGCCGGAGTAGATGCCGTCACCGTCGGGGTCCGTGAGGACGAAGCCGGGGACGATGTTCTCGGGGTTGCCGGCGGCGCCGGGCTGGCGGCCCTGCGTCTTGATCCAGATCGGGTCCTGGAACGAGATCGTCACGATGTCCGTGGCGGGCACGAACGGGCGCGGGACGAAGCCGAGCGTGGGGCGCATGTCGACCGTCCACGTGACGTTGACGGTGCGGCCGGCCGCGATGACGTTGCCGGCGCGGATGCCGTTGAAGAACTGCGTGCCGAGCGACTGGCCGCCCGAGGCGCCCTCGAACATGAACGTGCGGTTGCCGCCGCCGTAGTCGAGCGGCTCCTCGTAGCCGATGTCCGGGTTGGGCTCGGCCGGCGTGAAGTTGACGAAGTACTTGTACGTCTGCGCCGTGTTGGCCTGCGACGTGATCGGGATCTGGCGGACGTACGTGAACGAGTTCGGGATGCGCGTGAGGGCGCAGTCGTCATCGTTGCCGGCGGGGCAGTCCCAGCCGTTGAAGCCGCCGCGGACCTGGATCGCGTCGTCGCTCACCTGGAAGACGCCGGCGTCAGAAAGCGGGCGGACGTCGACCGAGAACGTGATGTCGGACGACACGAGCGGCGCGGCCGAGGCGGCCGGGCTGTTCGAGAAGTTCTGGTAGTACAGCGTCAGGTCGGTGCCCGCAGCCGGGATCGTGAACGTGCGGTTGTCGCCGTCCTCGTAGCCGCCGTCGCCGGTGACGTCGGTGTCCTCGAAGTAGAACTTGTAGTTCTGGACGAGGCCGGCCGACGAGGCCGGGTACTTCACGAGGCCCGAGAAGAGGTCGTAGCCCGGGCGGCTCGTGTCGCTGGACTCGCGCGTGAGGCGGGACTCCGGCGCGCCGGCCGTGCTGCCCCAGTCCGTGATCGCGCCGCCGGAGCCGATGGCGCCGCGCTCGCCGAAGTTGCCGCGCAGCGAGACGCGGAGCGCCGGGTCGTCGCGGGTGTAGTTGCGGTTGACGGCGTTGACGGTCCGCATGTAGACGCGGAACCAGACGGCGACCGAGTCGCCCTGAGCCACGAACGGGCGCCAGTCGTAGGGCTTCGGCGAGCCCGTCTTGTTGAAGTAGTGGAGGTCCAGCGTGACCGGGCCCGTCCCGGGCTGGATCTGGTAGTTGTCACCGTCCTCATAGCCGCCGATGCCGACGGTCTCCGCCTGCTCGAAGTAGAACTTGAAGTTCAGCAGGTCGTTATCGGGGATCTGGAAGACGACCTGCCAGTAGTCGCCGCCGACGTTGGTCGGGCGGACGGTGGTGTTGGAGCCCCAGTCGATGACACCACCACCGGGGAGAGCGGTGCCGCTGGCGAGCTGGCCGCGGATCTGCGCGCCGGCGAGGACCTGGTCGGCCTTGAGCGTGTCCGGCAGCGTGGCCGAGTTCATGCGCAGCGTGACGGTCCGCTGGGCGGCTGCCGGCAGCGCGAGCGCGACGACGGCGACGGCGAGGCCGAGCCAGCGGGTCGCGCTGCGAAGGGGTACAGAGGGAAGCATGTGCGTCCTGGAAAAGTGGAGGAGACGGAGGGCCGAGGCCCGCGCGGGCCGGGCCCGCGGTGAGGCCCCGAGGCCTCGTGGCTGCCGAAGCAGCCGGTTCTGGAGTCGGCGACGGCCCGCGCCCGAGGGCGATGCGGCGGTCGGCGGATCAGCAGGTGGGTGGGCCGAGGCCCGGAACGCGTGAGGCGCGGCTGGCCGCGCTAGAAGGTGAGCGCGAAGGCGAGGCGGTTGACGCCGTTGAAGTACTGCGAGGCCTCGTAGGCGTAGTCCGCCGCGAGGTCCAGGCGGCCGAACTGGTAGCGGAGGCCGCCGCCGAGCGTGAAGCTGCGGTCGGAGTCCTCCATGAACAGCTCCTGGTAGCCGCCGCGCAGCTGGACGAGCCCGCCGAGCAGGCCGAGCTCCGCGCCGAGGTTGAGGTGCTGCGCGGCCGACGACGGCGCGAGCGCGTCCACAGCCAGCGTCAGCCGCGTGCCCGCCTGCTGGTAGACGTCGCTCGCGACGCCGACGCGCATGAGCAGCGGCATGTTGTAGCGGTCCGTCTCGATGCGCGACGGGACGTTGCCGTTGTTGCCGTTCTGGCCGGGCAGCGGGTCGAAGGGCACGTTGAGGTCCGAGCCCGAGATCTTCATCTTGGAGCCGTAGTTCAGGATCGACGCGCCGAGGCGCACGCCGCGGAAGGGCGTCGTGAACAGCGTCCCGACGTCGAACGCGACGCCGGTCGCGGCCGAGTTGGCGATCTGCTCGCGGACGACCTTGACCGTCCCGCCGATGGCGAAGCGGTCCGTGAGCGCGTTCGCGTACGACACCGAGAGCGCGTACGAGCCGGCCGTGAACGTCTCGCCGGTCGGCTGCTGGTCGTTGGTCGTCTCCGAGATGACGTCCATGTCGTCGAAGCGGACCGACGTCAGGCCGAGGCCGATCGTGCCCAGGCGCGTGTTGGTCGTCACGGCGGCGTAGTTGACGTCGACGCCGGCGTACCACTGCGCGTACTCGAAGGTCGCGGTCTGCTTGGGCAGGCGCGCGATGCCGGCCGGGTTCCAGTACATCGCCGTGCCGTCGGAGGCGGTCGCGCCGAAGGCGCCGCCCATGGCGGTCGCGCGGGCGCCGATCGGGATCTCGAGGAACTCGGCGGCAGCCGTACCGGACTGTGCGCCGGCCGCGGGGGCGCCGAGCACGCCGAGCGCGAGCGCGGCGAGGCCGGCGGCACCGGGGCGCGCCACGCGGTGGCAGAGGCGGGAGAAAAGCGTCGTCATGGGGAGGGGCGCAGAGCGCCGGTCAGGCGGCCAGCCGCGTGTGCGGCGGCCGCCGGGGTGGGCGCTGCTTACTTGATGAGGGCGAACGTGCCCGTCGTCTCGCCGACGTTCGGGGCCTCGACGTGGTAGAGGTACACGCCGTACGCGACCTCGAGGCGGTTCTCGTTGAGGAGGTCCCACGCGAGCGAGCCGTTGAGCAGCTGCCCGGCCGTGAAGCCGTCGTTGGTGCCCTCGTTGAGCTCGAGCGTCTTCACGAGCCGCCCGCTGACGGTAAAGATGCGGACCGTCGCGCGCGGCGGCAGGTTGATGAACCGGATCTGGCGCTCGCCGCGGCCCGTCGGGAACGGGTTCGCGACCTCGAACGCGGACGCGCCGCGGTACGGGTTCGGCACCACGCGGACGTCCGCGAGGGCGTTGCGGGCGCGCTCGGCGTCGAAACGCGGGCCGGCGACGGTGAACTCGTAGACGTCGCCCGCGAGGACCGGCTTGAACGTGGCCAGCCGGCCGACGTCGCCCTCCTGCGGGTTGCGCGCATTCCCGGCGAGGTCGAGCCCGAGCTGCCACGTCGGCGTGGTGCCGGGGCGGCGGTCGCCGGGGATGTCCTCGAGGAGGATGAGCAGGTCCGTGTCCGGCTGCCCCGCGCCGAGCGCGTTCGGGTCCGCCGAGAACAGGTTCGTCGCGGCCGAGCCGACCTCGAACGACGACGCGCCCGGGCCCGTCACGTCGAGGAACGCGAACTCGACCGGCACTTCGGTCGGGCGCCCGTCTGCCCCGACGACCGTCTTGAAGACGCGGACGTTGACGGGCTTGGCCGGGATCGTGAAGTTGATGCCGAAGTTGATCACGAACGCCGACGACGTCCCGAAGCCGGGCGGCCCGACCACGACGCGGTAGTCGCTGGGGATGCGCGTGCCGGGGAAGTTGTTGGGGAATGAGAAGCGCTGCGCGACGAGCCGGCGCTGGCTCGCGTCCGTCCAGCCGGTCCCGGCCGGGTTGATCGACGTGAGCAGGACCGAGTTGAAGTCGAGCTTGAACCCCTCGGTGATGGGCGCGTCGAGGAGCGGCGTCCACGCGAACGAGTTGGTGAAGCCGACCGAGCCGTCGGTGACGTCGACGAGCGAGACGTCGCGGGTGCGGAGCGTGTCCTGCGTGATCTGGCGGTTCTGCGGGTTGAGCGCGCCGAGGGCGAGCGTGTCGCGGAAGGTCACGCGGTAGCGGTGGCCGTCCTGCAGCGCCGTCGGGTCCACGACCGTGTAGCCGATGCTGCCGGTGGCGAAGCCCTGCGTGTGCTCGACCGCGACCGAGTCCTGGCGGTAGCCCGCCGCGCGCTGGCTCGGCGTCACGATGGCGACGTTCGGGCCGGTCCGCGTGACCTTGCCGTCGGGCCCGATCGTGATCGAGACCGAGCACTCGGTCGGCGGGATGTTGGCCGGGGCCGCGCCGAAGTCGTAGCTCGTGACGGCGTAGTAGTACGTCACGCCGTTGACGGCGGACGAATCGCGGTAGACGTTCGAGAGCCCGTTGGCGGCCTCACCCGGGTCCTGCGTGTCCGTCCCGAGGAAGTACTGCGTCCCGTTGACGGCCGTCTGCGCGAAGCCGCCGATGCCGTCGATGAGGTCGTACTGGGCGACGGGCCGCAGGAACGAGATGTTGCCGAAGCCGTCGGTGATCTGGCGCGAGTCGAGGAAGCCGGGGTCCGTGCTCCGGTACACGCGGTAGCCTTCGAAGTCGCGCGGGTTGAGGCCCGGGACGTCGAGGTCGGCGATGAACGTGTCGAAGGAGTTCTCGGCGGCGTCGTCCCAGTAGAGGGTCACGGCGCCATTGCCGGGGACGGCGCGGACGGTCGGGCAGATGGGGGCCTGCGCGAAGCGGTAGTCCGCGTCGTAGGCCTGCTGCGCGTTCTGGCGCTTGGTGAGCAGGTCGCGGTAGCGCAGCGGGACGTTCGTCGCGGCCGCGCCGTAGTCCACGCGGCCCATGATGACGGCGAACGAGACGGACTCGGTCTGGCCCGCGCGCAGCGGGAACGTGCCCGACGAGACGAAGAGGTCGTTGTCCTGGCCCGTGCCCGGCGGCAGCGGCGCGCCCGGCCGGATCAGCGTGAACTGGCCCGGGACCATGAAGTCGAAGAACAGCGCGTCGTCGCGGATCGTCTGGTAGTTGACGCCGCCGGCGGGCTTGTACTGGACGTTCGTGATGCCGATCTGGTCGGACTCCGACGTGTCGGTGACGTCGATGTTGGGCTCGCCCGGCAGGCCGGTGCCGGCGCCCGAGGTCGGGACGCCGTCGCCCTCGCCGCGGTCGTTGGTCAGCGGCGCGCCGTCGAGGCCGACGTCGTCGAGCGACCGGCGCCAGTCGCCGTCGTTGTCGATGCCGTCGTCGCGGCGCTCGTCGATCATCTCGTCGATGTTCTCGTCGATGCCTTCGTCGACCGCGCCGTCGGCGTCGTTGTCGATGCCGTCCGCGTAGGGCTTGCCGATGTCCTCGCTCTTGACGTCGTAGAGGACGACGCGCGAGTTGGGCACGCGGAAGCGGTAGTACGGCGCGTCGGCCGCGGCCGTCGCGACCATCGCGGCGGTGACGACGGGCGATCCGGTCTCGAAGAGGTAGTCCGAGGGCGGCGTCGTGCGGAGGCCGTCGCCGTCGTTGTCGATGCCGTCCTTGAAGCCCTTGCCGACGTCCTCGGGGCCGACCCCGATGAGGTGGACGCGCTCGCCCGCGGCGAGGTTGGGGTTGGCCGGCCAGCGCTTCCAGCGGTCCGGCGCGGACGTCGTGACCATGTCGGCCGTGACGAGCGGGCTGCCGGCCTCGCCGTCGCCGTCGTTGTCGATGTAGTCCGCGAAGCCGACGCCGACCTGGTTGCCGAAGACGGCGCGCGACGAGTCCTCGTCCACGAGGCCGTTGCCGTTGTTGTCGATGCCGTCGAAGCGGAGGCGCTGGCCGGCGGGGCCGGTCTGGTCGCCCTCGCCCGTGAGGTAGTCCAGCGTGATGAGCGGGCTGCCGGGCTCGCCGGTCGAGACGCCGTAGTCGTTGAGCAGGGCCGCGCTCGCGGCGGTCGTGCCGTCGCCGTCGTCGTCGATGCGGTTGACGGCGTTGCCCGGGCTCTCGAGGAAGAA
>JBBSUZ010000181.1:0-6725 GCA_038233965.1 Rhodothermales bacterium
CCGAGCCCTTCGAGGGCATCCTCGAGCTCATCGGCGACAAGAAGTTCGGCTTCGTCCGGCAGTTCACGCCGTCGCTGCTCAAGGGCGACAACGACCCGTTCATGCCGCCGCCGTTCATCCAGAAGTATGGCCTCCGCGACGGCGTCACCGTCAAGGGCATGGTCAAGCCGGGCCGCAAGGGCGCGTGGCAGGTCGTCGAGCTGACCGAGGTCATGGGCGGCGACCCCGAGGCGTGGGAGCACACGCCCGACTTCGACGACGGCCTCGTCGTCTACCCCGAGGAGAAGCTGCGGCTCGTGGTCGACAAGGACGACATCTCGATGCGCGTCGTGGACCTCGTCGCGCCGATCGGCAAGGGCCAGCGCGCGCTCATCGTCGCCCCGCCGCGCGCGGGCAAGACGATCCTGATCAAGCAGATCGCCGCCGGCCTCTCGCAGAACCACCCCGACGTCAAGCTCGTGGCGCTGCTCATCGACGAGCGCCCCGAGGAGGTCACGGACTTCCGCCGCAACACGGCCGCCACCGTCTTCGCGTCGTCCAGCGACCACGGCGAGGACAACCACGTCCGCGTCGCGACGATCGCGTTCGAGTACGCCCGGCGCATGGTCGAGCAGGGCCACGACGTCGTGATCCTGCTGGACTCGCTGACGCGCCTCGGCCGCACGTTCAACATGTTCGGCTCGAACCTCTCGGGCCGCACGATGTCCGGCGGCCTCGACGCCCGCGCGCTCCTGGTGCCGCGCAAGATCTTCGGCGCCGCGCGCAACATCGAGAACGGCGGCTCGCTGACGATCGTCGCGACGGCCCTCGTCGAGACGGGCTCGCGCATGGACGACGTCATCTTCGAGGAGTTCAAGGGGACGGGCAACTCGGAGATCGTGCCGGACCGCGAGATGTCCGAGCAGCGCATCTACCCGGCGATCAACGTCCGCAAGTCCGGCACGCGCAACGAGGACCGCCTCGTCGACCCGGACCTGCTCCGGCAGCGGCACATGCTGCTGCGGGCGCTCAACAGCCGCCACCCGGTCGAGGCGATGCAGGCGCTGACGAAGCAGCTCCAGCTCTCGGCCTCGAACGAGGAGCTGCTCCAGGCCCTCGTGCCGGAGTAAGGCTGTCTGCCGGCCGATATTGGAACCGGGGACGTGGCTACGAGGCTGCGTCCCCGGTTCGCGTTGCGGGCGACGGTTGCAGTCCGAAGACGCGCCGTGGCGCGTCTCCTGCCGAGCACGTCCGCCCGGACCGACGTGGCGGCGTTCACGCGCGACGGGTTACGAATGCACCGCGAGTGCGTCTAGACGGGCTCACCTGCCCGCCCCGCCGTGCCCGCCGTCGCCCCGCGTTCCGCGCCCCGCCCCGTCTACCACCCCGGCATCACGCTCCACGAGCCGGACGACCGGCCGCCGCAGGACGGCTACGTCTCGATCAAGAACCGGCCCGAGGACGAGCGCCCGCGCGAGAAGCTGCTCACGCACGGCCCCGAGGCCCTCTCGGACGCCGAGCTCATCGGGCTCGTCTTCGGCAGCGGCGCGCGCTTCGGCGGTCGCAGCGTGTCGGCCGTGGAACAGGGGCAGATCCTGCTGCGGCAGTACGGCTCGCTGGCGAAGCTCGCGCGGTGCTCGGCCGCTCAGATCGTCCACGCGATGGACGGGAAGGGCGTCGGGCCGGCGAAGGCGGCGCAACTCGCGGCCGTGTTCGAGGTCGGCCGGCGCGTCGAGGCGGCGCCGCCCGAGGTGCGCGTGCAGGTGAAGTCGCCAGCGGACGTCGCGGCGGCGTACGGGCCCAGGTTGCGCGACCTTCCGCGCGAGGTGTTCGTCGTGCTGCACCTCAACACGGCCAACGTCGTCACGGCCGAGTTCACGCTCACGACGGGCGGGCTCTCGGCGAGCATCGTCGAGCCGCGGCAGGTGTTCCAGCAGGCCATCGTCGCCGGCGCGGCGTCCGTGCTGTGCCTGCACAACCACCCGTCCGGCAACCCCGAGCCGAGCCGCGAGGACGTCGCGGTGACGAAGCAGCTCGTCGAGGCGGGCCGCCTGCTCGGCATCCCGCTGCACGACCACCTCATCATCGCCGGGCGGACGTACACGAGTCTCGCCGAGCGCGGCCTGATGTAGCGCGGGAACAGGAGCGGGGCGGCGCGTTGGAAGGCGGGGCCCGTCGCCTCCGGCACGTCTCGCGCGCCGACGCTTTCCAGTCCGATGATGCCCGACGCCCCCCGCACGCTCGTCAGCAAGGTCGCCGCGGTGACGCTCGCCTTCTGGGTCCTGAAGATCCTCGCGACGACGCTCGGCGAAACGCTCGGCGACTACCTCTCAATGACGCTCGGGCTCGGCTACGTCGCCGGCCTCGCCATCACGGGCGCGCTGCTGCTGATCGTGCTCGCGGTCCAGATCCGGTCGGCCCGCTACCACGCGGCCCTGTTCTGGACCGCCATCATTGCCACGACGACGGCCGGGACCGAGATCTCGGACCTGATGGACCGCACGCTCGGGCTGGGCTACGTGGGGGGCTCGCTGATCCTCGCGGCCGGCCTCGCGCTCACGCTCTGGGCCTGGCACCGCCACACGGGCGACCTGCGGGTCGACCCGATCGTGCGCCGCGACGTCGAGGTGCTGTTCTGGACGGCCGTCGTGTTCTCGAACAGCCTCGGCACCGCCTTCGGCGACTACCTGACGGACAACGCCGGCCTGACCTATGTCCAGGGCGCGCTTGTGACGGCCACCGTCATCGGCGTCGTGCTCGCGCTGCACTACCTGACGCGGATCGACGAGGTGCTGCTGTTCTGGGTCGCGTTCGTCTTCACGCGGCCCTTCGGCGCGACGTTCGGAGACCTGCTCACGAAGCCGCTCGCGAGCGGCGGCCTGAACCTCCCGCGCGAGTGGGCCTCGGCCGCGACGCTCGGCCTGCTCGTGCTCGTGCTCGTCGTCTCCGAGCGGCGGCGCACCCGAGCGGACATCGCAGAGCGAGCTTAGCGCGTGCGGGTTCGAGGCGCGGGCGACGCATCGGCGGCCGCCGGGTCGTCCAGAGTCGCCAGGTCGAGGCGCGCTCCGGCGGGGGCTTCGGCCTGACCCGGCGCAGCGTCCGGCGTCTCGGCGTGAAAGCGGGCGGCGAGTTCGATGCGGTCCAGCGCGGCGTCCATCCGCTCGGCGTGAACGCGCGCACCGCGCCGAAGCCCGACGATCCCGCCCGCACCGAAAAGGAGCCCGAACGCTGCGACGGTCAGACTGAACGGAAGTGGGCTTCCACCGCTGCCTTCGGCTCCCGCCGCCATCATCACGAGGGGCACGAGCGACAGGAGGACGAGCAGGGCTGCGGTCCCGAGCACGCCCCAGACGTTGGCTTGCTGGCCCTCGCGCTCGATCCGGACCGTCGTCGTGCCGGCCCCCGGCCGGGCCGTGACGCGCGTCTGAAGCCCGCCGATCGACCCCGAGCTCGCTGGCGACGTCCACTGGCGGACGCGCCCGATGAGCTCGGCCGTCCCCGGCCCGCCGAACAGCGTCCGTGCGGCGTCGACGGCTTCCTCCCAGGTTTCGTCAACCAGTAGGCCCGGGACGGTGCGCGTCCTGTAGATGTCCATCGGGACGCCGAGGAGCGTTCGAGCAGGCGCGGCGCGGCTGGCACCCGCCGCCCCGAGACCCTGCGCGGCCAGAGCGACACGCTCGGGGTCCAGCCCCGACGCGCGGCCGATCTCGACGAGCTCGGCCAGCGTCAGCCGCTCGCCGCCGAGGTCGTCGGCGACGGGAGCGGTGCGGGCGGCCTCGGCGAAGACGGCGCGGGCCTCTTCCTCGGAAAACGTGCGCATCGCGACCTCTCGGGCGGTGAACGGCCCGCAAACTAGCGCCCGCAGCGGCCGGTCCGGGGCACCGGTCGCGTCCGTCGCACGTAGGCCGCCCCTACCGCACACCATCGCCCATGCCCGAGATCGACCTCGACGACGTCCAGCGCTCGCTCACGCTTCGCCCGCTCACCTCTGCCGACTACGACGCCGTCGTGGCGCTCCAGCGCAGCGGCTTCCCCGACATGCGGACGTGGACGCGCGCCGAGTTCGAAGGGCACCTCGCCGTCTTCCCCGAGGGTCAGATCGGGGTCGAGGTCGAGGGACGCCTCGCGGCGTCGTCCTCCAGCCTCATCCTGGACCTCGACGAGTTCTCGGGCCGCCACACCTACGACCGCATCACCGGCGGGGGCACGCTGAGCACGCACGACCCCGAAGGCGACACGCTCTACGGCATCGAGGTCGTCGTCGCGCCCGAGTTCCGCGGCATGCGCCTCGGCCGGCGCATCTACGACGCGCGCAAGGCGCTCGCGCGGCACCTCAACCTGCGCCGGATGGTCATCGGCGGCCGCCTGCCCGGCTTCGACGCTGCGGCCACGGCCGAGCCCGACCTGACCGTCCAGCAGTACGTCGAGCGCATCCTGGACCGCGAGGTCGTCGAGCCGGTCCTCACGTTCCAGCTCGCCAACGGCTTCGCCGTCCGCCGCATCGCGCGCGACTACCTCCCCGACGACGCGGCGTCTCGCGGCTACGCGGTCCTGATGGAGTGGGTGAACCTGCACCACGACCCTGACCCCAACGAGCAGGCGAGATCCACCTTCCCCGTCCGCGTCTGCGCCGTGCAGTACCCGATGCGCAAGATCTCGTCGTTCGACGACTTCGCGCAGCAGGTGACCTTCTTCGTCGATGCCGCCGCGGGCTACACGGCGGACTTCGTGGTCTTCCCCGAGATCCTGACGCTGCAGCTGCTCTCGTACCTGCCGCACCGCGCGCCGGGCGAGGCCGTCCGCCAGCTCGCCGACCTCACGGCGGACGTCATCGACCTCTTCCAGGGTCTCGCGCTGAAGTACGCGGTCAACATCGTCGCCGGGAGCCACTACGCCGAGGAGGACGGGCACCTCGTCAACGTGTCGTACCTCTGCCGCCGCGACGGGTCGGTGGACCGTCAGCTCAAGCTGCACATCACGCCCAACGAGCGCCGCTGGTGGGGCGTCCGCCCGGGCAACGCCGTCAACGTGTTCGACACGGACCGCGGCAAGGTGGCGATCGCGATCTGCTACGACGTCGAGTTCCCCGAGGTCGCGCGCATCGCCGCCATGAAGGGCGCCCAGATCCTGTTCGTCCCGTTCTGCACGGACAACCGTCAGGGCTACCTCCGCGTCCGCCTCTGCGCGCAGGCCCGCGCCATCGAGAACCAGATGTTCGTCGTCACGGCCGGCGTCACCGGGCTCATCCCGAGCGTCGAGAACATGGACATCAACTACGCGCAGTCCGCCGTCTTCACGCCGAGCGACTTCCCGTTCGCGCGCGACGGCGTCGCGGCCGAGTGCGAGCCCAACATCGAAGCGCTCGTCGTGGCCGACCTCGACCTCGAGCTGCTGCGCCAGAACCGCCTCACCGGGACCGTCCGCCCGTGGCGCGACCGCCGCAATGACCTCTACGAGTTGATTGACCACAGCACGGTCGAGACCCAGAACGCCCCGAGTGGCGACGGCTACGACGACGCGGTTCGGCCCGCCGAGTCCGTCGGCGGCCCTGTCACCGGCGGCTGATGGCCGGCTGATGGGTGGCTGACGGCACACCTTCGAAATCTGTCATCCTGAACTCGTTTCAGGATCTGCATTTCGCCTCTGGTCGACGCCGAGTAAAAACGCAGATCCTGAAACGAGTTCAGGATGACACAATGCGGGGCGTGCGGCAGGTGCGGGGCGTGCGGCAGGTGCGGGGCCCACGGCTCATGGCCTCCGACCCGTCTTCCCCGCCTTCTCACTGCCCGCGCGCGCGCGAAGCGGTTGATTCCGCGACACCCGCCCGACCCGTCATGGATCTCGACACCAT
Organism: Rhodothermales bacterium; assembly: GCA_038233965.1. Taxonomy (GTDB): domain Bacteria; phylum Bacteroidota; class Rhodothermia; order Rhodothermales; family Rubricoccaceae; genus DASVSE01. The sequence goes on from JBBSUZ010000181.1 coordinate 5,831, forward strand.
CGTCTCGCTCGCCAAGCGCCGCGGCTTCGTCTTCCCGTCGTCCGAGATCTACGGCGGCCTCGGGGCCGTCTACGACTACGGCCCGCTCGGCGTCGAGCTCAAGCGGAACGTCCGCGAGCGGTGGTGGCGCGCGATGGTCTACGGCCACGACAACGTCGTCGGGCTGGACGCGGCGATCCTGATGCACCCGACCGTCTGGAAGGCGTCCGGCCACGTGGACGCGTTCTCGGACCCGCTCGTCGACGACCGCGCCTCGGGCCGGCGCTACCGGGCGGACCAACTCATCGAGGGCCACATCGAGAAGCTGCACAAGAAGAAAAAGTCCGACAAGGCGACCGCCGTCTACGAGCAGTTCGTGGCCGCGCTCAACGCCGACGAGCCCGCCGCGGCGCTCGGCGCGATCATCCAGAGCGAGGAGATCCGCTCGCCCGATTCGGGCGCGTTCGACTGGACGGACGTACGGCAGTTCAACCTCATGTTCGAGACGGCGACCGGCGCCGTGGCCGAGGAGGCGTCCAAGATCTACCTCCGCCCGGAGACCGCGCAGGGCATCTTCGTCCACTTCAAGGACGTCGCCGAGACCTCGCGCCTCGCCGTGCCGTTCGGCATCGCGCAGACGGGCAAGGCCTTCCGCAACGAGATCGTCGCCCGGCAGTTCATCTTCCGGATGCGCGAGTTCGAGCAGATGGAGATGCAGTCCTTCGTGCGGCCCGGCACGCAGATGGAGGCCTACGAGACGTGGGCCGACCGCCGCATGGAGTGGCACAAGAGCCTCGGCATCCGACCCGAGAAGCTGCGCTGGCACGACCACGAGAAGCTCGCGCACTACGCCGACGCGGCCAAGGACGTGCAGTACGAGTTTCCCTTCGGCTGGAACGAGATCGAGGGCATCCAC
>JBBSUZ010000182.1:0-6699 GCA_038233965.1 Rhodothermales bacterium
GGGTGTGGAGCCTGTACTTCTACGACGTGCTGCTGGGCCGGCTCGACGAGCGGGACTTCAAGCTGCGGACGTAAGCTGCCGCCCCGACCGTGTCACCGATGTGCCCGGTCTGAAGTGTTACCCATGTGACCGGCTCCTACAGTCGTCGTGGACGGCAAAGAGAACCGGGACGCGGCGTGGTTCTACCCGGACCCGAAGGACGCCGCGCGCGAGATCGCCGGCCATGTCGCGTTCTGGAAAGGCGTCGAGGTGACGGCCTGACGGCGCGCTGTGGCCGGCCCGCAGAGTCACGCATGAGGCCGGGCACCGCGCGCGACGTCGGCCGTTCACGGACGCCGCCACATCTCTGCCCATGCTCGTCGTCCTCCTCGATTCGTACCACCTCGGCGATCCGCTGTTCATCCCGCAGCTCGCCCGCGACGTCGCGGCGCGCAAGGCCGGGGCCGTGTTCGTCCACGGCAGCGGCGAGGCGGGCGAGCGCGTCCTCGAGTCCCGCGGCCTGGTGCCCGAGGCCGTCGCCGGCGTGTGGGCGGTGTCGACGCCCGAGGAGGCGGCCGAGGTGGAGCGGGCGACGCGCGACCTCAACCGGCGCATCGTGCACGAGATGAACGAGGCCGGGACGCCGGCCGTCCGCGTGATGGCGGCCGACCGCGGCCTCGCTCGCCGCGACGCCGACGGGACGATCCGCGCCGGACGTACCGCGTGGCTCGCGACCCTCGCCGCGCAGGGCGGCGTCGCTGTCGTCGCGGCGCTCGTCGCCGGCGACGGCTCCGCGCGCGTCGAGGCGGATGCGGCCGCGGTCGCGGTGGCCATCGCCGAGGCGCTCGGAGCCGACGGCGTCGCGCTCGTCGGCACCGGTCGCGTGGCCGCCCTCGCCGACGCCACCGCGCCCGTCCCGCTCGCCGACGCGCAGGCCGCCGGCGCCCTCGCGGACGCCGGTCTCGCAGCCCGCACGGTCGCCCTCTCGACCGTCCCCGTGCGCCTCGTCTCGGCGGCCAGCCTGCGCTCCCAGAGCCCGCCGGACGGCCCGATGCTCACCGCCTGACCGGGTTTTGGACGCTCGGCCGACCTTAATCGGTCCGAATCGGTCCGAAAAGCGCCTTTGGCGTCGCTCCGGAGCCCGTGGCGGCTTGACTATCGAAAATGCGAGGGTGTATGTTGACCTGCGAATGCGCGCCGCACGGGCACTTCCGCCGGTCGGCGCGCTCCTGCTTCCTCATCTCAACCCACTCAGATGGCTAACCACTTCAGCTCCCTCAAGGACCTCGTCGCCGGCATGGAGGACGACTTCTCGAAGTTCTACGACAAGGGCAACAAGGCCGCCGGCACGCGCATCCGCAAGAGCATGCAGGACCTCAAGAAGATGGCGCAGGACATCCGGACCGACGTCCAGGACTCCAAGAACACCGACGCCTGAGTGTGTTGGGCCCGGCTCCGCGCCGGGCTGCGAGTGGAGAGGCCGCGCCGCATCTGCCGGCGCGGCCTCTCCGCGTTTTCCGCCATGCGCCTCCCAACCGACAGATCCTGGCTTCGACCGGCCGCCGCCTTCGCCGCCGTCGTGGCGTGCCTGTGGCCGCTGCCCGTGGTCGGGCTGCTGCACGCCGAGTCGTCGGCCGTGGTCGCGGCAGCGGCGTTCTTCGTCTCGGCCGTGGCGGGCGTCGGGGCGCTGCGGCGGGGCGAGGGCGTCGGGCGCGTGGCCCTGCGGAGCGTCGCGCTGCTCGCCGCCCCGCTCGCCGGGCTGACGCTGTCGCTGCTGTGGCGCGCGAACTGCGCCTACTGGACCGGCCTCGGCCTGTTCGCGCTCCTCGTGCCGCCGAGCGCGCTGCTCGGCGTCGGCGTGGCGGACGCGCTCGTGGCGTTCGACGTGAGGCGGGCGCGGCTCGCGGCCGTCGGGATCGGGCTCGCGGTCGCGGCCTGCGGGACGCTCTGGGCGCTCGGCTTCCACCCGCAGCTGTTCGTCTACAACTTGGTCTACGGCGGCGTCCTCGGTCCGATCTACGACGAGGAGTTGACGGTCCGGGCAGGCCTGTTCGTCGCGCGGGGCGAGGCGCTGCTGTGGGCGGGCGTGCTCGTCGCAGCCGCGCGGTGGCGCCGGGGAGGAGGGACGCGCCCGGCCGTCGCCGCCTGCGTCGTGCTCGGACTTCTGGCGGTCGGACTCGTGGTCTCGGATCGTCTCGGCACGACGCAGAGCGCCGCCGGCATCGAGCGCGTCCTGAACGTGACGGCCGGCGACGCCCGCATCGTCGTCCACCTCTCGCCCGAGACGCCGGAGGCGACGCGCGCCGACCTCGCCGACACCGCACGCTTCCGTCTCGCACAGATCGAGTCGAAACTCGGCGTGCGCGCGGCCGAGACCGTCCACGTCTATCTGTACCCCGACGCCGAGACGAAGGGCGCGCTGCTCGGGTCGCGCGAGACGAGCGTCGTGCCGGTGTGGCTGGCGCGGCCGCAGGTCCACATGCTGGCGTCCGAGGTCGACCGCTCGCTCGGCCATGAGCTCGCGCACGTCGTGGCCCGCGAGTTCGGGATGCCCGGCCTGCGCGCGTCCCCGACCGTCGGGCTCGTCGAGGGGCTGGCCGTCGCCGTCGAGCCGCCGGACGGATTGCCGGCGCCGGAGGCGCTCGTCGCCGCCGCGCTCGCCCTCCCCGGCGACGCCGGTGGGCTGGACGTCGACCCGGCCGCGGTCGTCCGTGCGTCGATGTCGCCGCTCGGCTTCTGGGGCGGCCGCGCGGCCGTGTCGTACACCGCGACCGGCGCGTTCGTCGGGTGGCTCATCGAGACCGAAGGCGTCGCGGACGTCCGCCGGGCGTACCGGACGGGCGACGTCGGCGCGGCGACGGGCGTCCCGCTGGACACGCTGACGCAGCGCTGGGCCGCGTCCGTCCGCGCGACGCCGCCGACGCGCGAGGCCGCCGAGACGGCGGCGTGGCTCTTCCGCCAGCCGTCGCTGTTCGAGGTCCGCTGCCCGCACCACGTCCCCGCATACGTCCGCGCGACGCGCGCCGGGTTCGACGCACTCGAGGCTGGCGACGCCGCTCGCGCCGAAACCACCTTTGCCGATGCGCTCGCTGCCGAGCCCGACTTCGCGCCCGCACAGTCCGGCCAGATCGCCGCGGTCGGTGCAGGAGGTCGTGCGCCGACGTCCGAGATCGTCCGCCAACTCGCCCGCGCCGTGCGCGACACGACGGCGTCGGCCACGACGCTGCGTGCGGCGTCGGATGCGATGCGGCTGCTCGGCAACGACGCGCTCGCGTTGCGGCTGCTGACCCGAGCGTCCAACCGCCTCGCGCCGACCGACCACGCCGGCCGGCTCAGCCTCGCGGGCCGGGCGATGCTGACGGCTCCGGATCTGCGCGTGCTGCTCGGGTCGTCGGCCGATCCAGCCCGCGCCGCCGCTCGCCTCGACGTCCGCGCGCCGCTCTTCGCGGCCCTGCTGTGGGACGGTCTCGGCGAGCCGGTCCGCGCCCTGCACGCCGTCCGCCGTGCCGTCGTCATCGGCAATGACGCTGCGCTCGACCTGCTCGCCGCCCGCCTCGCCGTCCGCGCCGGGTCATTCCGCGAGGCCGACGTCCGTGCGGCCAGGGCCGAATCGTCGTTCCGCGCCCGAGGCGCCTTTGCCGCGGCCGCCGTCGCCGGGGACGTCCGTGCACGCGCCCGGTGGAGCGCTGCGAACCGCGACCGGCCGAGCCGCGTCCGGGACCCACACCTGTCGCCGTCCGAATGACGTCACGCCTCGCCCTGCTCGCCTCGCTCGTCACCGCTGGCGCGGCCTTCGCCGCGTGCTCGCTCCCGCCCGAGTTCGAGGGCGGATCGGGCGCGGCGCGGCCGACCAACCTGCCCACGCTCGCCCCGACCGACTCGTCCGTCGGCGCCGTCCAGCTGTTCATCACGGGCAACGAGGCCAGCCTGCCCGTCCTCTCGCTGCGCGGGGCGCAGACGCTCACGCTCGCCTTCGACCTCATCGGCGACGACGTGGCGGCCCCGCTCTCGGTCTCGTTCCAGCACACGACCCGTGACGGCGTCCCGGACCTGCTGCCGACCGAGTTCCTGACGGGCTTCGAGCGCGACGACATCGTCGACAGCCGCGTCTCGGGCGCGACGGCCGTCCCGTACACGCACTACCAGTACGCCTTCCCGAACACGCAGGTCGGCTTTCGCCTCTCGGGGGCCTACCGGATGCGCGTCTCGCGCGGCAACGGGACGGTCCTGTTCGAGCGCCCGTTCTACGTGAGCGAGGACCAGGCCGAGGCGACGCTCGGCTTCGGCACGACGCTGGCCGGCGGGACTGCCGGCGTCTCCGTCCAGCCCGCGGCCCGCATCTCGCCGCGGCAGGCGATCTCGCGCTTCGACGCCTCGCAGTTCACCGTCTGCTTCGCCCGCGACGGCCGAACGGAGGCGCTGCGCTGCGCGCCCGAGCCGAGCTTGCTCGACCTCGCGCAGTTCCAGTTCTACCTGCCCCGCGACGCCGCCTTCCCGCCGCAGGCCCCGCTCTTCCCGCTCGACCTCGGCCTGCTCGTCCCCAACGACCAGGTCCTCGACGTCGACCGCACCGCTCGCCCGCCGACGGCCACGCTCGACCTCGACTACGCCGACTTCGGCGGCGACGTCCGCGACGCCGTCCTCGGCGTCCCGATCATCGAGGCCGCCTACCGCGACGGCGGCGACGCCCGCACGCAGGCCGAGTACGTCGACGTCACGTTCCGGTACGTGCCCGAGGGGCAGGCGCGCTCGCCGCAGCCGGTCTACGTCCGCGGCTCGTTCAACGACTGGCGCACCACGCCCGAGGGGCTCATGGAGTGGGACGCCGGCGGCCGGCGCTACATCCAGACGCTACGCATCAAGCAGGGCACGTACGTCTACGAGTACGTCTCACCGGGCGGACCCGCACGCCGGCAGGTCGCCCTGGGCCAGGCAGGCTTGTTCTCGGCCTTCGTCTTCCTCGCCGACCCGTCGGCGTTCACGGACCGCCTCGTGGCCGTCCAGACGACGCTCCAGCGCTGACGCGGGCGCCCGTGACGCGCCACCGCGGGCATCGCGACGTCGGCATCGGCGCGGCGGGCCCGGCCCGTGCGCCCGTAGAGCCGCGCCAGGGCGCGTCTTGCGACGCCAGCATCGACGCCCGGTGTCCGGGTCTGCCGCGACGTTTCGAAACGCCCTCGCCCCGGTTTCGGGCCGTTCCCGATGGGGGATGCGTCGCGCGCTGACCTGAGACGCGCCATGGCGCGTCTCTACGGCAGAGGGCCGGGGTGTGGAGCACGATGTCGGGGTGGCGGCGGTCCGATCTTAGGGACGTCCCACCGATTCCTGCCCCGTGACCCGACTCGCGCTCACCGCCAGCCTGCTCCTCGTCTCCGGCTGCACGCTGCTCCGCCCGACGCCTGCCGCCTCGCCTGCCGCCGCGCCCGCGCGCACCGGCTCGACGACGTCGCGAGACGCGACGCCCAAGCCGTTCGCCGAGGTCGTCACCGCGACGACCGCCACCGACGACGGCCTGCTCACCGTCTACCGCTCCGAGGGCGGCCTCCGGCTGATGGTCGCCGTGCCGGACTCGGTCCTCGGGCGCGAGATGCTGCTCGTGAGCCGCGTCTCCCGCACCGCCGAAGGCGTCGGCTACGGCGGCGAGGAGGTGGCCGAGCGGGCGGTCCGCTGGGAGCGGCCACTCGGGCCGGACGGCACGCCGGGCAACTACGTCCTGCTGCGGACGATGCGCTACGCCTCGGTCGCGGCGGACAGCCTGCCGATCTACCGCGCCGTCCAGGACGCGCAGTTCGCGCCCGTCCTCGCGCGCCTGCCCGTCGCCGCGATCCGCGCCGACGGCGCGGCGGTCGTGGACCTCACCGAACTCGTCGCTGGCGACACACCCGCGTTCGGGCTCCCGCCCGAGATGCGCGAGGAGTACAAGGTCCGCAAGCTCGACGCCGCCCGGTCGTACGTCGTCCGCGCCGCCGCCTACCCGCGCAACGTCGAGATCCGGACGGTTCTGACGTACGAGGCGACGGCCCCGCCGACCGAGGCCGAGACGGGCACGCTCTCCGTCGAGATGGCGCACTCGCTCGTGCTCCTGCCCGACGTCCAGATGCGCGCGCGCCGCACCGACGCCCGCGTCGGCTTCTTCTCGATCGGGCAGACCGACTTCGGCCTCGACACGCAGCGCGCCGAGGTGCGCCGCTACGCCACCCGCTGGCGCCTCGTCCCGTCCGACACGCTGGCCTACCTCCGCGGCGAGACCGTCGCGCCCGTCACGCCGATCACGTACTACCTCGACCCGGCGACGCCCACCCAGTACCGCGCCTACCTCTGCCAGGGCGTCGAGGACTGGAACGTGGCCTTCGAGGCCGCCGGCTTCCGCGACGCCATCCGCTGCCTCGAGGCCCCGACCGACGACCCGGACTGGAGCGCCGAGGACGCCCGCTACTCGGTCATCCGCTACTACCCCTCCGCGACCGAGAACGCGTACGGGCCGCACGTCTCGGACCCGCGCTCGGGCGAGATCCTCGAGTCTGACATCGGCTGGTACCACAACGTCACCAACCTGCTGCGGAACTGGTACTTCATCCAGACCGCCGCCGTCAACCCCGCCGCCCGCTCGACGCGCTTCGACCCGGACGTGATGGGGCAGCTCGTCCGCTTCGTCGCCGCGCACGAGGTCGGCCACACGCTCGGGCTGCCGCACAACTTCGGCTCGTCCGCCGCCTACAC
>JBBSUZ010000183.1:0-6686 GCA_038233965.1 Rhodothermales bacterium
CCGACGGCCGTGTAGCGCCGCGCGAGCGCCGGGTCGCGCTCGATCGCGCGGCAGACGCGCGCGACGCCGGGCGTGTAGAGCGTCCGCAGGTCTTCCAGGGTCTCGACGGGCGTCGTGCGGCCCGAGCGGATCTTGCCGCCGATGTGGCGCTCGAAGACGACGTCCTTGACGTCGGTGACCTGGCTCTCGGTCTCGTCCGTGACGGCGGCGAGCAGCTCGGCGAGGTGGTCCTCGTCGAAGACGGTCACGCCGACCTCGCGCACGATATGGTCGCGCCCGACGAAGACGGTCTCGATGGTGCCGATGAGCGCGCCGCGGTCGCCGAGGACGGTCAGGAAGCGCCCGATCCGCCCCGGCAGCTGCGGGTTGCGGACCGTCAGGACGACGTCGAGGTCGGGGATGGTGGGGCGGGCGGGAGCCATGGCATCGGTCGGGGCGGGGGAGGGCCAAGCTAGACGCCCGACCTGCCGCGCTCGCGCCGCGGCCCCGCTTCCGCCGTCTCTTCGCGGACCCGACGCGCCGCCTACCGCCGCACGACGCGCTGCGTCGCGACCTGTCCGGCCGCGTCGGTCGCGCGCACGACGTAAACGCCCGCCGTCGCCGGCTCGAACGTGACCGCCGAGCCCGCCGGGACGGCCCCGCCGTCGACGCGGCGGCCGAGCGCGTCGAACACGTCCACGCTCAGCACGCCGACGGCTCCGACGGCCGCGATGCGAACCACGCCCGCCGACGGGTTCGGCGCGGCCGACAAGCGCAGCGACGTCGCCGCTTCGGGCTGCGTCTCGCCGGCCACGACGGAACCGCCGACCGTCCGTCCGGCGACGCGCACGAACGTCAGCGTCGTCCGGGTGTCGTACGTCCCACCGCCAGCTGCCCAGTGGTGATTCCCCCAGTTCCGGAAGCCGACGTTGCCGATCTCGGTCGCGTATGTCCACACAACCGCATCGTACGCGCCGCCCGAACCCTGGGCCTGCCGGCCGAACGTGACGAGGGAGTCGACGCGGACGGTCTGGCTCGCGACCGTGACGTCGGCGTTGGCTGTGAGCGTCGTCGGACCGGACGAGTACGGCAGCGCCGGCGGAAGCGCCGGCTGATTCGCGCAGTCGTAGTCCGGCAACTGGGTCGATCCAGCCGGGGCCGTGCCGAGCGTGCGGCTGTACGCGCACGTCGCCCGCGCCGAGGTCGGCGCGCCGGTCGGCCCGAACGACTGCCGCGATAGGACGGTGTAGGGCGCGCCGCCGACCGTCGTCTCGCCGTCGACGGTCGAGACGAGGTAGCCGGTCACGACGGGCCCGGGGCCCGAGTTCGTCGTGAGCGTGTACTCCCAGCGGTTTCCGGCGTCGAGCGGCGCAAAGCGCTGCGGGTCGAGGACGGGTCCCTGCGCGACCGCGGCGGTAGCGAACAGGAGGGCACCGGCGGCGAGCGCGAGTCGGGTCATGGTCGGCGGGGAGCATGCGGCCCGAAACGTAGGAATCCAGGCTCGACTACGCAAGGCACGTCCCGTTACTCTTCGGCCCGCAACACGTCCAGAGGGGGGCGCGAGAGGGCGGCGCGGCTCCCGGCCAGCCCGACGAGCGCGGTCAGCAGCGGCACGACGACGACGGCGGCGACGAGCCACGTCGGGTCCAGCACGAACGGGATGGTGAACGCGAACCGCGCCAGCGCCCACGACCCGCCGACGGCCAGGACACCGCCCGTCAGCGCGCCGAGCGCGCCGAGGAGGGCGTACTCGGCGACGAGCGTCCGGCGCACCTGCGCGCGGCTCGCGCCCATCGTGCGGAGCAGGACCGCCTCGCGCGTGCGCTGCGCGAGCGCGACGCGGACCGCCCCAGCCAGCACGATCAGGCCCGTGATGACGGCGAAGAGCGCCATGAACCGCAGGACGTCCGCGACCTGCGAGATGACGCCATTGAGCAGGTCCAGTACGAGGCGGACGTCGACGGCCGAGACGTTGGGGTATGCCTCGACGACAGCGCTCTGGATGCGCGCCGACGCCTCGGGCGTGCCCGCGCGCGTCAGCATCACGCCCGTCTGCGGGGCGGCGTCGAGTGGGCCCATCGGGAAGACGACGAAGAAGTTGGGCTGCACCTGCGCCCAGTCCACCTTGCGCAGGCTCGTCACGCGGCTCACGACCTCGACCCCGCCGACGTCCCACGTCACGTCACTGCCGACGCCGATGCCGAGGTCGGCCGCCAGGTCGGCCTCCATCGAGACGGGCACGATGGCCGCGTCGGCCGCGACGGTGCCGACGAACGCGCCGGCCGTGACGGTCTCGGTCGGGACGAGCGCGTCGCGGTACGTCGAGCGGTACTCGCGGGCCAGCGCCCACCGCGGCGGGCCTTCCGTTTTGTCGCCGGGTCGACCGCTGGACGTCGCGGACGAGTCGGCGAGGAGCGAGTCCGTGCGGACGCCGTCGAGCGCGGCGATGCGCATGGTGACGATCGGGACCTCGCCGAGCACGGGCAGGCCCTGCCGCTCGACGAGCGCGCGGAGCGAGTCGCGCTGGTCCGGCTGGACATCGAACAGGACGACGTCCGGCCCGCCGGCGGCGTCCGTCCCGGGCAGCGAGATGCGGGACAAAACGGACGTCTGGACGAGCGCGAGCGCGAGCACGAGGAACACGCCGAGGCCGAGCGTGACCGTCAGCACGAGCGTCTGGTTGCCGGGCGCGTGGAGGTTGGCGAGCCCCTGACGCCACGCCCACGGCAGCCCGCGCGGCGAGAGCCGCCGCACGAGCCCGCGAACGCCGACGGACGCGAGCGCGAGGAGGGCGAACACGCCGGCCGTCCCGCCGACGAAACCGGCTGTTGCGCGCACGTCGCGCGTCTGGAGGAAGGCGAAGCCGGAGACGGCGGCGACGAGCAAGAGCCCGACGAACAGCTGGAGCACGTCGACCCCGCGGGCCTCGGCGTCGGCGCGGATCGCGCGCAGCGGCGGCACCCGGCGGACGCCCGCGAGCGGCCACATCGCGAACAGCACGCTCGCGACGACCCCCACGCCGGCGCCTTCGATGAGCGCACTCGGGACGATGGCGTTGCTCACGTCGACGGGCAGGAAGCCGGAGAGCACGAGCGGCAGCAGCCGCTGCACGCCGACGCCGAGCAGCGCCCCGACCGCGGCCCCGACGAGCCCGAGCGCGACGGCCTGCATCGCGTACACCGCTAGCACACGGCTCGAAGACAACCCGAGGCACCGAAGCGTCGCAACCGTTTCCGCTTTCTCCTTCACGTACACGCTGATGCTCGACGCCACGCCGACACCGCCGAGAAGCAGGGCCACGAAGCCGACGAGCGACAGGAAACGGGTGAGGTATCCCGAGGCCTCGTTGATCTGCTCCTGGTCCTCGCCCGACGTCTCGACGCGAAGCCCGGCCGCCGTCAGTCGCGGCTCGACGTCCGGCAGGACGTCCAGGTCGGGCAGGCGGAGGGCGGCGATGTAGCGGGCGCGGCTGCCGAAGCCGAGCAGCGTCGAGTCCAGCGTCGCGAGCGGGAGGTAGACGCGCGGCCCGACGAGCGCAGCAACGTCCGTCTGCCCCGGCACACCGTCGACGCGCCCGACGATGGCGTACGTCCGGCCGCCGACCGAGACGGAGTCGCCGACCTCGGCCTCCATCTGGAGCATCAGCGTCGCGTCGACGAGCGCGCCACCGGTCTGCGCCTGGCGCTCGAAGGCGCCCTCAGGCGTCGTCTCCGCCTTTCCGTAGAGCGGAAATGGGCCGTCGAGTGCGCGAACCTGTCCGAGCCGCGCGCGGCCCTCGCCATTTCCCGCCGCCGGGAAGCGGGCCATCGACGGGAACGTCGCCTCGCGGAGCACGGACGCGCCGGTTTCCGTCTCGACCGAGTCCAGCAGGGCGTTGTTGGCGGCCGTAAACGGCGCGCTGCGGCGCATCTGGATGTCGGACCCGAAGACGTCGCGGGCCTGCTCGTCCACGGCGCGTGAGAGGTTGACGCCGAACGAGCGGATCGCGACGAGCGCGGCGACGCCGAGCGCCATCGCGGAGATGTAGAGGACGAGGCGGCGTCGGGCCCCGCGGCTGTCGCGCCACGCGAGGACAGGAAGAAACGGCATGCGGGATGGGGGATGCGGGATGGGGCGGGCGGAGGAGAGCATCTGCTCATCCCTCATGCCGCATCCCGTATCCCCTCGACGACGCGGCCGCCCCGCATGCGGATCGTCTGGCCGCAGCGCGCGGCGAGGTCGGGATCGTGGGTGACGACGACGAGGGCGGTCCCGGCCTCGCGGTTGAGTTCGAACAGGAGCGCCTCGACGGTCGCGCCGGTCTCGGCGTCGAGGTTGCCCGTCGGCTCGTCGGCGAAGAGGAGGCGCGGGCGGCCGGCGAACGCGCGCGCGAGCGCGACGCGCTGCTGCTCGCCGCCCGAGAGCTGGCTCGGGTAGTGGCTCGCGCGGTCCGCCAGCCCGACGCGCTCGAGAAGCGCCTCGGCGGCCTCGCGTGCGCCGCCGTCGCCGCGCAGGTCGAGCGGGAGGGCGACGTTCTCGCGGGCCGTGAGGCTCGGCAGCAGGCGGAAGTTCTGGAACACGAAGCCGACCGAGCGGGCGCGGAGCGCGGCGCGCTCGTCCTCGTTCAGCGGGCCGAGCGGCGTCCCGTCGAGCATGACGGTCCCGCGCGTCGGGCGGTCGAGGCCGGCGCAGAGGCCGAGCAGCGTCGTCTTGCCCGAGCCCGACGGCCCGACGATGGCGCACGTCGCGCCGGGCGCGACCTCGAAGGTGACGCCGTCGAGCACGGTCAGCGCGCGGCCGCCGGAGGCGAACGTCTTGGTGAGGTCATGGACGGCGAGGACGGAGTCGGACATCGGTCGCGGGGCGGGCGGTCGCGGGACGGGTGCGGGGGAACGCCGCCGTACCGCGCGCCCGTGCGCCGTGTTCGGGCCGCGCGCCGTCTCCACGCCGAGCGCACCGCGCCGGCGGAACAGGACGTCGGCCGTCCGCTTCAAGCGGGAAAGACCCCGTTTCCGATGCGTCGACTGCTCCTGATGCTCCCGCTCCTCGCCCTCGGTGGTGCCACCGGCTGTGCCGACACGCCCGACGCGCCCGTCGTGCGAGCTCCCGCACCGGCCACCCCGATACCCGGCGCGCCGCCCGTCGCGCGCACCGAGGCCGCGAGCGACTCGGTCGTCGTCCTCTTTTTCGGCGACAGCCTCACGGCGGGCTACGGCCTCGCCAACCCGGGCCGCGAGGCCTATCCCGCGCTCATCGGCGAGCAGTTCACGGAAGCTGGGATACCGGCGCGCGCCGTCAACGCCGGCGAGTCCGGCGAGACGTCGGCCGGCGGGCTGCGGCGCGTGGACTGGATCCTCTCGCGCACGACGCCGGACGTCTTCGTGCTCGCGCTCGGGGCCAACGATGGCCTCCGCGGCCAGCCCGTCGAGGCGATGGAGGCCAACCTCACGGCGATCCTCGCCAAGGTGAAGGCGAAGGCCCCGAACGCGCGCCTCGTCGTCGCCGGCGTCGCGACGCTGCCGAACTACGGCGAGGCATACGGCGAGCAGTTCCGCGCCGTCTTCCCGCGCGTCGCGGAGCAGGCCGGCGCCACGCTCATCCCGTTCCTGCTCGAAGGCGTCGCGGGCGACCGGTCGCTGAACCAGGCCGACCAGGTCCACCCGACGGCAGCGGGCGCGCGCATCCTCGCGCAGACGGTCGGGCGCGTCGTGGTGCCCGTCGTGCGCGAGGTGGCGGCGGCGAAGGCGTCCTAAAAGTTGAGCCGGTAGCCGACGCCGGGCGTCGTCTGTTCGAGGTACGGCGAGCCCCGGAGCGAGAAGCGAGTGACGGGCGCGATGGCCGCGTCGAGCCCGAACATGCGGAACGTGATGGGGATCTCGAACTGGACGCCGAGCGAGTAGTCCTCGCCTTCAACCGGCAACGCCGCAGACGGTCGGTCTATCTTGATCCGCTGCAGAGCGACGGCGTAGGCCCCGATCGCAGGCTGAAATGCGACGCTCCCGACGATCGGGATACGACGCCCAAGAGTCGCCGAGACGTCCTCGCGAATCTCGCTCACGCTGTAATCGTAGGGGTCGACGAACAGGCCGGTGTTGCTGGCGCGCGCCGTATGGCTGAAGGCGACGTACTGGGCCGTCGCCGTCGCGCGGGCGATGAAGCCGGACCCGACGGCCCGCGTGATGCCAACCACGGGCCCGGCGCGGAACGAGCGGAAGCCGTTCCCTGCGCTGGTACGCAGCGCGAGCCCGAGGTCCACGCCGCCCGGGAGCCGGACGCCGGCTTCACCCTCGAACGAGCCGACTCTGCCGACCGAGACGTCGATGAGACTGACGTAGACGCCCGCGCTGTCGGCATACTGCGTCTGAGCGATGGCGGGGGAGACGGCGAGCGCGAGGAGCGCGACCGGGACGAGACGGCGCATGGCAAAGCGGGGCAACGGGTGAGCGACGGCCGGCGTGGCGTCGGGAGAGGTACACGCGGCGGGGCACTGTCCCCCTACTCGGCCGCCTCGATTTTCTCCGCCCGGTCGCCCAGGCGCGGCTCCGTCCCGTCGAGCAGACGGCGGACGTTGGTGCGGTGTGTCCACAGAATAAACAGGGGCACGATGAGCGCAAATCCCCAAACCGGTACCCCGAACCGCGTGCCGAGCGCCGTCTGCACGCCGAGCGTGAGGGGCAGCGAGAGCGTCGCCAGGATCGAGCCGAGCGAGACGCGCCGCGTCGCCCACA
>JBBSUZ010000184.1:0-6683 GCA_038233965.1 Rhodothermales bacterium
GGACGGGCCGCTCGACCGGCCCGTCCTGGACCGCGCCGAGGACCCGATGGAGGACGGGGCACGGACGGGCCAGCGCGTCGGGCCGTGGCGCCTCGCGGGCGTCCTCGGCCGCGGCGGCATGGGCGTCGTCTACGACGCCACCCGCGACGACGCCTCGTTCGAGCAGGCGGCCGCGCTGAAACTCGTCCACGCGGGCCTCGGAGCCGACTTCCGGGCGCGCTTCCTCCGCGAACGCGCGCTCCTCGCCGGGCTGGACCACGTCGGCATCGCGCGCCTGCTCGACGGCGGCGTCGCTGACGACGGCGCACCGTACCTCGCGATGGAGCGCGTCGACGGCGTCCCGATCACGGAATACGCCGATGCGCACGGGCTGAGCACCGAGGCGCGCCTCGCGCTGTTTCTCCAGGCGTGCGACGCCGTCGCACACGCGCACCTGCACCTCGTCGTCCACCGCGACCTCAAGCCGGCGCACATCCTCGTCGAAGAGGCCGAGGGCAGGGCGCGCGTGAAGCTCCTCGACTTCGGCATCGCGCGCCTGCTCTCGGACGACGGCGGCGGCGTGACGCGGACCGGCGCCTCGGGGCCGCTCACGCCGTCCTATGCCTCGCCCGAGCAGATCACGAACCGGCCCATCACGACGGCGACGGACGTCTACGGCCTCGGCCTCGTTCTCTTCGAGTTGCTCACCGGGCAGCGCGCCGCGCGCCTCGACGGGCTCGGCGCGGCCGCAGCCGAGCGCGTCATCGTCGAGACCCCGGCAGCCGTGCCGAGCGCCGTCTCGCCGCCCGCCGCGGCCCGCGCGCTCCGCGGGGACGTCGATACGATCGTGGCGAAGGCGCTGGAAAAGGAGCCCGAGCGGCGCTACGCGACGGCGGCCGACCTCGCGGACGACGTGCGGCGCCACCTCGACGGCCTGCCTGTCGAGGCGCGCCCGCCGAGCGACCGCTACCGCGCGAGCCGCTTCCTGCGGCGCCACCGCGTCGGCGTAGCGGCGGGAGCGCTCGTCGTCGTGGCGCTCGTCGGCGGGGCGGGCGTCGCGTTGTGGCAGGCGCGCGCCGCGCGCGCCGAAGCGACCAAGGCCGAGGCGATGAACAGCTTCCTCGTCGGCCTGCTCGCGTCCGCGGACCCGACGGCTGAGGGCCGCGACGTGCGCGTGGCCTCGCTGCTCGACGCCGCCGCGGCGAGCCTGGACTCGGTCTTCACCGGCCAGCCCGAGACCGAAGCCACGATGCGGATGACGCTCGGCGAGACGTACCGCCAGATCGGGCTCTACGACGAGGCCGAGGCGCAGGTCGCCCGCGCACTCGGGCTCCGCGAGCCGCTGCTCGGCACCATCCATCCCGACGTCGTCGCGGCGCAGGCACAGCTCGCGTACCTGTGGGTCCAGCAGGACCGCCTCGAGCCCGCCGACTCGGTCCTCGCCGTCGCCCTCGCCTCCGTCCGCCCGTTCCGCGGCGCGGGCGAGCTGTCGGGCAACGTCTTCTCCGGCCTCGGCACCGTCCGCTACTGGCAGGGCGACGCCCGGGCCGCGCTCGACTTCCACCGCCGCGCCGTCGCCGCGTACGAGCGCGCCGACGTCCCGAACGCGACGGAGATCGCGGCGGGCTACGGCAACGTCGCCGTCGCGCTCCACGAGTTGGGCCGCGACAGCGAGGCCGTCGGCTACATGGAGCGCCAGCTGGCCGTTTACCGGCAGGTTTACGCGCCGACGAACGCGCGCATCGCGATGGCGATGCGCAACCTCAGCAGCAGCTACCACGGCCTGCGCCGCTTCGACGACGCCGTGCGCATGAACGAGCAGGCCATCGCCCTCTTCCGGCGGACCGTGGACGCCGACAGCCCAGACCTCGCCGCGACGCTCAGCAACCACTGCCCGATGCTCATCACCGTCGGGCGCTACGCCGAGGCCGAGGCGGCGGCGCGCGAGGCGATGGGCATCTTTGAGCGGACGGGCGGTGCCGAGGGCCAGAACTACGCTGCGGCGCTGCTCAAGATGTCGCAGGCGCAGGAGCTTCAGGGCGAGACTGCCGAGGCCGAGGCTGGGATGCGCCGCGCGATCTCGATATTCCGCTCGACCGGCCCTGAGGACCACCCGGCGATGGGCTACAGCCAGCTCGCGCTCGGCCGCCTGATCGCCGCAGCCGGGCGCGACCGCGAGGCCGCCCCGCTGCTGCGCCGCGCGTTCGCGATCCGCTCGCAGAGCCTCGCCCCGGACCACCCGGACCGCGCCGACATCGCGAGCCGGTTCGGCGAGGTCCTCGGGCGCCTCGGGCAGCGCGCCGAGGCCGAGTCGCTGCTCGTCGCCGGCGACGCCGTGCTGCGCCGAACGCCCGGTGACGACCGCGCGCCCGAGGCCGCCTCTCGCCTCGCCGCGTTCCGCGCCCGACGCTGACGCACACCGAAAGACCGGCCGTGCTCCCGATGGAGGAGCACGACCGGCCCAATCCGACGAGAGGCGCTCAGCGGATGACCGTCATCCGTCGTGTCCGGACGTCCCCGCCCACGCGCACGCGCACCAAGTACACGCCCGACGCGACGCGCGCGTCCCACTGCGCCTCGTGCCATCCCGCCTCCTGCGTCTCGTCCGCCAGCACCGCCACCTCGCGCCCGAGCAGGTCGTACACCCGCACCTCCACCGGCGCCGCGGCCGGAAGGCCCCACCGCAGCGTCGCCGCGCCGCGCGCCGGGTTCGGCCACGGCGCCGTCAGCGTCAGCTCCCGCGGCAGGTCCGACGGCGTCCCCTCCCCGGCCACCGTCGCCACCGTCAGCGTCGCCGCGTCCGAGTCGTTCGCCGCGAACCCGTCGAACGCCGACGTGGTCGCCGTGGCCGAGACCACGTTCTGGCCGACCGGCGCCGTCGCCGACGTGACCGTGATTCGCTCGAAGGCGTTGGCCGCGAGCGCGCCGAAGGTGCAGACGACCGGCGCCGTGCCCGAGCACGTCCCGCCCGTCGTCGTGACCTGGACGCCCGGCAGCCCGCCCGTGTCGATCGTGACCGCGGCATCGTTCGCCGTGTCGCCCTGCGTGTTCGCTACGACGACCGTGAACGTCTGCGGCTGCCCGACGACGACGAAGTCCGGCGCCGAGATCACGGCCGAGACGTCCGCCGTCTGCCGCACCTCGTGGACGACCTCGGGCGTGGCGATGGCCGGGTTGAAGTCGAACACGATTGAGGCGCGGTTGCGCAGGACCGAGCCGTCGGTGACGGTCGGGCGCGGGGTGACCTCGTAGGTGATGAAGCCCTGGCCCTCGGGCGACGTCACGTTCGGCGGCAGGTCGATGCCGGTGAAGCGGAACGTGACGACCTGCCCCGAGACGGAGTACGTGAACGTCGAATCGGACGACGTGGCGAGCACGCGCAGCGTGGCCGGGTTGAAGCTGGCGTCGAGCGTGTCGGTGACGGTGACGAACTCGGCGTTGGCGGTGGCCTGCGGGAGGTTCTCGAACTGGACGGAGTAGCGGACGGGCGCCTGGGCCTCGGCGAGCGGGACGAAGTAGCGGACGCAGCGCGTCTGCTGGACGCCGCCGACGATGACGGTGCCGAACTGGCAGCGGAGATTGGTGTCGGCCGTCTTGTCGTTGGGATCGGCCGGAGCCGAGGGCGGCGTGCACGACCCTCCACCGCCGCCGCCGCCGCCCGCACCGCTGCCTGCGCCGGCACCCGCGCCGCCGCACGTGCCTCCGCTGAACGGCGCCGAGCCAGAGCTGATGTTGCGGGTGATGTTGCTGAGCGCGGTCACGGCCGCGTCCCCGATTCCGCGGATCGTCCCGGACGGGTTCGCGCCTGTGTTCGGAGACGGGACGGGAACGCTGTCCGGGCGCGGCGGCGGGTTGCCCTGGAGGCCGCACTGCACGCCGGCCATGACCCCGATCCGTGGCGGTGCCGGCGGCGCACCTCCGGCAGCTGCGATGGCAGTGTTCG
Source organism: Rhodothermales bacterium (assembly GCA_038233965.1). Taxonomy (GTDB): domain Bacteria; phylum Bacteroidota; class Rhodothermia; order Rhodothermales; family Rubricoccaceae; genus DASVSE01. The sequence goes on from JBBSUZ010000184.1 coordinate 3,923, forward strand.
TAATGCTCCGGCATACGCTGCCTATAAGACTCGCGATGGCGCGGCCGACCGGGAGCGTCGCCACGTCAGCCGCCGGCCGTGCACCGCCGAGCGTGCCGTACTCGTCCTCGAGCAGCGCCCGGACATTCGCCGGGGCCGTCTCGAGGTCGATGCGGTAGGCATACTCCAGATCCGCGTAGAGCCGGAAGGCCGCGGCGTCCAGCGTCCGGGCGAACTCGGCCGACGCCTGAGTGGTCAGCCCCGCCGGCGTCGGCGACGTCGCGTTCAGGCCCGCGAGCGTTCGGTCGAGCAGGTCACGCGTGCCGCCGACGTAGCTCGGGGCGGACTCGAGCGCCTGCCCGATCGCGACGCGGACCGCGCCGGAGTCGGCCGTGTCGACGCCGCCGAGGTACGTCTGCAGGGGCAGGCTCTGCGTGTTCCGCAGCGCCAGTTCGACGACGCCGACGGCGCGCGCGAACGAGGTGTGCTGGACGGCGAAGTAGTTGAACAGCCGGGCATCGCCGAAGCGAAGGCGCGGGTCGTCCGGACCCGTCGGCGTCTGCTCGGGGAACAGGACCTGGCCGGGGTCCACGCTCAGGCCGTAGCTCAGCGGCACGCTCCGGCCCGATGCGATGCGCGCGAACGTCAGCGCTCCCGCAGTCGGGTCGGTCGTCGTCCGGCTCTCGTAGAACACGACGACGCCGGGCACGAAGGCGTTGCCCGAGGCGATCGCGATGTCGACCTGACGTTCGTCCTCGCGGCCGGCGACGGCGAAGGTGTAGGCCGGCGCGTCGGTGTTGGTCGTGTTGAAGACGTCGTAGCCGCTCCAGTTGTAGCGGCCCGTTGAGGCCGGGCGGACGCCGATGCCGCGCGTGACGGACGCGCGCGTCTGGATGTAGCTCACATACGGCCGAACCGTGACGGGTACCCGCTCGTCGGTCAGCCCGGGGCGCGTCATCACGAGGTCGTACAGGCCGAACGCGCGGGGGCTCGTCAGGTCGAAGCGGGCCTCACGCAGCGCGCCCGAGCCGATGAGCTGAGCCGGGACCGTCCCGAAGGCGGCGGCGTCGAGGCACGACCTGCACTCGGGGCGTGCGGCCGAGACGCCGCCCGCGCCGGGGCCGGTCAGGAAGATCGACCGCACGCCGCCCGAGACGGGCCGGGTCGTCGAGACGGTGACGGCGCCGCCGGGCGCCGTCGCGACCGCGCGGAGCACCAGCGACGCCCCGTTGGGAGCGCGTTCGGTCACGAACGCGATGCCGCTCGGCGCGCCCTCGGCCACGACCTGCGCGAACTGTCCCGTGATGCCGTCCGGGCTCTGGCTCGTCAGGATCGTCCACTGGTCGCCCATGGCCGGCACGAAGCCGGGCTGCACCCGCACCACGAGCGCGCCGCCGAGGCGCGTGTTGCCCGCGCCCGAGCCGAATCCGACCGTGAGCGTATCGCTCGCCCCGCCGGCCGCCACGTCGACCACGACGCGCGGGCTGCCGGCGACGAGGCTGAGACGGAAGGCCGAGAAGAAGCCGAGCGCGGCGAGCGGCCGCTCGGGCGTGCCGGGGCTCACGGCGCCCTCGATCTCGAGCGGGAGCAGGAATTGGCCCGTCCCGGTGAGCGTCGCGCCATCCGGGATGGACCGCGCGCCGGGAGGCGGGAGGTCGAGGCGGCCGGCGAGGACGCGGAATTCGGAGCCGGGCAGGCTCCGGAGCTGCACGGTCGTGAAGCCGCTGGTGCCGCCGCCGGTCTTCAGCAGCAGGCCGGCGTTCTCGAAGCGCCCCTGCGCGCCGCCGACCCCGCCGATGCCGGCGCCGCCGGCGAGCTCGACCACGCCGCCGGGCTCGTTGCGGACGAGTCCGCCGCTGCGGAAGCCGAACCCGCTGCGGTCGATCAGGAACCGGCCCTCGTTGTGAAGCACGGCCGCATCGATGGACGCGAAGTTGCTCCCGGTCTGGGGGTGGACGAGCAGGCCCGTGTTGGTCCACGCGCCGCCGGCGCTCGTCAGGAAGGCGCTGCTGACGAGTTGAAAACCCGTCCCGCCGACCGCGAGCGTCGCGCCGCCGGGCCCGGCGGCGAGGCGCGAGCCCGAGGCGTAGAGATCGCCGGCAGGCGTCCCCGAGAGCGTCCCCGTGACGATGTATTCTACCCCGCCGGCGATAAGCACGGACCCCGCGGGCACGTCGAAGGCCGCGTCGCGGAACGAGCCGCCGCGTGTGAGGTCCAGCCGGCCGGTCTGGACCCGGATTGTCGAGCCCGGGAGGCCGTCGTACGGGACCCCGATGTCGCCAGCGGTCGCGCCGGATCCAGGTCCAGCCGGCGAGCCGTTCGCCAGGATCAGGCCCGCGTTCTCCACCCGACCGTCGCTGCCGCCGACGCCCGCCAGGCCGCCGCGGCTGGAGATCTCGACCGTGCCCGACGCCTCGTTGCGCAGCAGACCGCCGTTCCGGAAACCGAAGCCCACGCCCGGCAGCACGAAGCGGCCGGTGTTACGGAGCGTCGTGCCGTTGAGCGCTGCGAAGTTGCTGCCGGTCGGGGCGTGGGTGAGCACGCCCGTGTTGAGGAACGTCCCGCCGGCGCTCGTCAGGTTGACGCTGCCGCCGAGCAGCAGGCCCGTGCCGGTCACGTTGAGGACGGCCTCGCCCGGGGCGGCCGCGAAGGAGCCGCCGTTCGCGTACACCTGGCCGACCGGCGCGCCCGAGAGCGTCCCGGAGACGGTATAGCCTGCGCTGGCCGAGCCCGAGAGGTACAGCGTCGCCCCGCTCGCGGCGTCGACCGAGCCACCGGAGAA
>JBBSUZ010000185.1:0-6572 GCA_038233965.1 Rhodothermales bacterium
CCCGTGTCCATGAACAGGTCGAGGACGTCGCGGAGGCGGCAGAGCGTGCCGTTGAGGAGGTAGTCCGAGTCGCCGTTGCGGTAGAGGCGGCGGGTGACGGTGACCTCGGTGTACTCGGTCGGGAGGACGCCGCGCGTGTTCTCGACCGTGAGCGAGACCTCGGCCATGCCGAGCGGGCGCTTGCCGGCGGCGCCGTTGAAGATGACGCCGCTCATGGTGTCCGAGCGGAGCAGGCGCGCGCGCTGCTCGCCGAGCACCCACCGCACGGCGTCGATGACGTTGCTCTTGCCGCACCCGTTCGGGCCCACGATGGCCGTCACGCCCGGCGAGAAGGCGACGGTCGTCTTCTGGGCGAAGCTCTTGAAGCCGTGGAGGTCGAGCCGGCTGAGGTACATCGGGGCGCGCTGGGACGCCGCCAAGATACCTGAGGGCCTCCGGGCGCTTTACATGCCGGCGGGCTCTAGCTGCTCAGTCTGACCTGTCGTCTGGTCGACTGCAAAAACGATGTACCCGTCGAAGTTCTTGGTCGGCCACCCGATCTCCCATCTGTCGCGACCGCCGCCGGGACGACCAAGCATTATGGGAGGTTCGAGAATGTTGACTTGGGTGAAGTCATTCCACGTGACAGGTATAAGCTGGCTGGTGTCGGCAGGAGCCGCAGGAGTCGGTGGTTGGATGTAGCTGCCGTAGTCGGCAAGCATGTACCGCCAGGCTGTCGCAACCGCCTCCTGCTCGTTCCGAACGGGACCTTCTGGGACGAACTCCGCGTGGTCCAGTGACCCAACGGGCAGACTCGATTGCTCGAGCTCGGATGCACATCCCCATCCGAGCGCCGAGGCACCGACCAGAAGTCCGGAGACGATCGCGAGCGGAGCATGGCCGGTGTTGAGCGCAGGCACCCAACGTAGCGCCGACCGACTCCTCCCCACCGGGGAGGTGCCCGAAGGGCGGAGGGGCCGTATTTCCACGGACGGAGGCGCATTCGGTTCAGAAGCGCCGCGCTATTCTGGGACGTGCCCCCCACCCGCTTCGCGGGAGCCCCCCGGCGGGGGGCAGTTGCTCACCCTCCTCATCTATGCCTGGACGACGTCCTGATACTGAGGCGCGGATGACGCCCGTCGCCCGCAAGTTGAGGCGGGAGATGACGTTTCCGGAACGCCTGCTGTGGTCGCGGCTGCGGCGACGCGGGCAGGGTACCGAGGTGCGGAGGCAGGTGCAGATCGGAGCCTACATCGTCGACTTCTACGCGCCGGCCGTGCGCGTCGTGATCGAAGTCGACGGACGGAGCCATGACGGGCGAGGGGCGGCGGACGTCAAAAGGCAGGCCGATCTAGAAGACCTCGGGCTCCGCGTCGTGCGTGTGACGAACGACGCTGTTGTGCACCGGCTTACCGAGACCGTCGTCTACCTTGCGGCTACCCTCGTCCCGTAGTCCTCGCCCCGTAACTGGATGCCGTCTCCCGTCTCGCCCGCCCGCACGGCCGGGCTCGTCGCCGCCAGCGTCGCGCTGGTCGCGCTCGCCTACGTCGCGTTCGCGATGGGCTTTTTCTCGGCCGGGGCGGGACGTCAGCTCGGGACCATCGTGGGCTGGGTGCTGGTCGCTGCGGGAGGCGTCTGCGCCGTCGCGGCGACGCGGCAGAGCATGCGGCGCTGGGCGATGACGGGGCGGATGCCGGTCGTCGCCGTCCTGTACGCCGTGCTCGGCGTCGCCGCGCTCGGGTGGTGGATGAGCTGACGCCAGCCGGCGACGGGGCCGGCTGACGGCCACCGGTCAGCCGCGCAGGGCCGAGGCGAAGATGCCGGGCAGCTTCAACACGCTCGGGCTCGCCGCGAAGCGCGTGAGCCGCATCGACGTCGTCTCCGCCGTCTCGTTGGTGACGAACCACGGCGGGCGCGGGGCCGCGTGGATCTCGCCGGCGAGCAGGTTGCGCGGGAACGGCGCGAACGGGCTCCGCACGACCGTCTTCTGCGGCCGGTCGAACAGGAGCGCGTTGTGGACGACGCCCGTGCCGCTCTGGATGTCCGTCCGGTCGTGCCCGGGGAAGGCGCCCCACGCCGCCTGCGCAATCAGGAAGCCGACGCCGGACCACGCGTTGACGCCGATCGTGCCGTAGCGAAGCCGCGCGACGGCGTCCTCGAAGCGCGGGCCCATCGCCTCGATCGTCTTCGGGTGGATGAGGATCGACATGCCGAGCGTGCCCGCCGTGCGCGTGTTGCAGAAGTCGACGGCGGCGTCGAGGAAGGCCTCGGGCGTCGCGCCGGGCAGGTGGGTCACGGCGAGGCCTGCGCCGAACGTCTCGGTCGTGAACGCGGGCTCGTCGGCCGGGCCGTCGGCGGGGACGTCCGGGACGAAGGTGATGCCGGACGGCAGCGTCTCCGAGCCGTCGTAGGCGCAGGCGAGCGCCTCGGTGCGGGCGGCCGCGCCGGGGTAGTAGGCCTTGCGCGCCGGGACCTCGGCGAGCGTGTCGCGGACGGCCTGCTCCATCATCTCCGTCTTGTCCCACGTCTCGGGCAGCACCAGCACCTGGCCGGCGATGCAGTTGAATCCGGCGTTGTGCGTCTTCATCGTCGCGACGTTCTCGGCCTGGTACGCGATGTCGGCATCGGTCCACGGGCCGGGCACGACGACGACCGGGCTCACGCCGCCGAGCTCGCTCGTGACGCGCTTGCCGATGGCCGGCGTGTCCGCCTTCTTGCGTGCGGCGCCCTCCGGTCCGGTCCCGAACACGATGGCGTCGTGCGTCGAGGCTGAGCCCGTGACGTGGATCTCGTCGACGGCGTCGTGGCGCGTGAGGTACTCGCCGACCTCGACGCCGCCGGTCGCGATGCGGACGTAGCCGGCGCGGATGAAGTCCTGGAAGACGTCCTCGAAGATCGGCGCGAGGTACTCGTTGACCGGGTTGAGCTTCAGCAGCACGACCTGGCCCTCGGCGTAGAGCTTGTAGAGGACGTCGAGCGGGGCGATGCTGGCGATGTTGCCCGCGCCGAGGACGACCGAGACGAGGCCCTGCGGGTTCGGCTCGCGGTAGAAGGCCGCCATCGTGCTCGGCAGCGAGGCCTCGGTCACGCCGGGCTCCATCCACACGTCGACGGTGAAGCCGGAGAAGAGGAGGTGGTCGTAGACGCCGTCGGGCATGACGCGCGCGATGACCTGGCCGTCCGGGCGCGTCCGCGTGCGGCCCTCCACGAGACTGGCGAGCGCTCCGCGCTCCGACGCCTTGAGCGTCTTCTCGAGCGGCCCGAGGTAGTTCAGCACGGCCCACGGGCCCGAGGCCCACTCCTCGCCGCGGCGCGGGTCGCCGGCGTCGAGGCCCTTGGCCGTGGTCGCGGCCGTGACCCACGCGCCGGCGATGCGGTCGGTCGCGCGGCGGAGCTTCCACAGCAGCTTGATCTTGTCGCGGACGGGCAGGCGCGCCCACTCGGTCGCGTGCGCGCGGAGGTCGGCGAGCGAGCGGTCGAGCTCGGCGGTGGACGTCGCCGTCGTGGCGGCTTCGGGGATCGACATGGCCCCGGTGGGGGGCGCGGCGACGGCGGGCATAGCGGAGATGGAAGTACGTCCGCGCAGTACGAGCCCGGTCGCGACGCGGGTCCCACGGGAGCCACGGCCGTCCCGCCGGCGTTGAGTGCGGACACACGATTCGCCTCTTCATGCGTCACCTCCTCTTGATCCTCTGCCTCGCCGCTCCGCTCTCGTCGTGCCGCTCGGTGAGCGAGACGCGCGCGCTGCGCCACGTCGACTTCGGCCTCGCGGGCGTCGAGAACACCGTCCTCGCCGGGCAGCGGCTGGACACCGTCTCGGACATCGCGGACCTGCCGCGGAGTACGATCGCCGTCATCGCGGCTGGCGTGCTGCGCGGGTCGCTGCCGCTCGAGTTCGGCCTCATCATCGGCGCGCGCAACCCGGCCGACAACCCGCAGGCGCACGTCGCGCGCTTCGACTGGACGCTCTTCCTCGACGACAAGCGCGCCGCGACGGGCACCTTCGACGGCGGCCCGACGATCGCGCCCGGCGACTCGGCGTCGTTCGTCGTGCCGGTCCGCGTGGACCTCATCGAGGCGGCCGGGCGCAACGTGACCGAACTCGCGCGGATGGCCCTCGCCGTCGCCGGCCGAAGCGCGGACCCGAGCCGCATCCGCGTCGAAGCGCGGCCCTACGTCGACACGCCGTTCGGGCAGATCCCGCTGCGGACCGAGACGATCGTCGCCCGGTCCATCGGCGGCGCGCCGGCCGACACGTCGCGCGGGACGCGGATCTGACGTCTACGCCACGGCAGCACGCGCCGACGCGAGGCCGACCGAGAGCGCGAGCGCGTCCTCGGCGAGCGCGACGGGCCAGTCCGGCAGGCCGAGCGTGCCGGGCAGCGCCTTGCGAATCCAGACGCCGCCGAAGGAGCCGATGAGCGCCCCGGCGACGCCGACGAGCGCACCCACCACGACGTTCTCGTCCCTCGCCGACGCCACGCCGGCCCCGACGAGCGCGCCCGAGCCGATGCGTCCGAAGAGCGGGAAGGCGTCCGTGCGGTCCGGCGTCATCGGCAGCTTGTCCCCAACGTACTCGCCCGCCGCGGCGAGCGCCGTGATCCGGGCGACGCGGTCGGACGACAGGAAGCGGGCGGGCTGGTCGCGCGGAGCGAGCGTGCGGCCGGCGAGGACGTGCGCGAGCGCGGCCGGGGCGGTCATGCTCCGCATGCCGGCGACGACGCCGAGGCCGAGGATCGAGAGGAAGGGGGTCGAGGTCATCGGACGAGTGGGGGAGAGGGGCCAGTCCAACGCCGGCCCGCCGCTGCGGGGTTTCGCTCGCGCAGACCCCCCCCGCCCGACCGCGCACTCGCTGACGCTCGCACCGCGCGGCCCAACGGGGGGCGTGCGCCCGTCGCGCACGAACGCCCGCCGCGCCCGGGTTCGGTAGCTTCGCCCGACGTCCGCTCCGCGGCGTCCCCACTCGCCCCGACGACATGCGCGCCCTTCTGCTCACCGCCGCCGCCCTCGCCGCCGCCGGCTGCACCACCGTCTCCGACGTGACCCCGACCGCCCCCGCCGCCCCGACGGCCACGCCTGCGGGCCAGATGCCCGCGAGCGGCAACCTGCTCACGTCCGAGTGGACCGGCCCCTACGGCGGCGTCCCGCCGTTCGACCGCGTCCGCATCGCCGACTTCGAGCCGGGCGTGCGCGCCGGGATGGCCGCGCACCTCGCCGAGATCGACGCCATCGCGACGAACCCGGCTGCGCCGACCTTCGAGAACACGCTGGCTGCGATGCAGCGTGCCGGGCGCATGCTGGACCGCGTCAGCACGGTCTACGGCGTCTGGGGCTCCAACTACTCGACGCCCGAGTTCCAGGCCGTCGAGGCCGTCGTGGACCCGCTCTTCGCGGCCCACTCGGATCGGATCTCGCAGAACGCGGCGCTCTTCCAGCGCATCGAGGCGGTCTACAATGCCCGCGCGACGTCCGGCCTGACGCCCGAGCAGCAGCGCCTGACGTCCGAGACCTACACCGACTTCGTCCGCGGCGGCGCGCGTCTGGACGCCGCAGCCAAGGTGCGGATGTCGGCGATCAACCAGGAGCTCTCGGGCCTCTACACCGGCTTCTCCCAGCACGTCCTCGCCGATGAGACCGACCTCATGCTCGTCCTCGAGTCGCAGGCGGACCTCGCCGGGCTGAGCGAGGGCCAGGTCGCGGCGTACGCCGCCGAGGCCGAGCGCCGCGGGATGCCCGGAAAGTGGGTCGTCGCCAACACCCGGTCGTCCATCGACCCGTTCCTCGTCGCGTCCGAGCGGCGCGACCTGCGCGAGCGCGCGTGGCGCCTCTTCGCCAGCCGCGGCGACAACGGGGACGCCAACGACAACAACGCCGCGATCACGCGCATCCTCGCCCTCCGCGCCGAGCGCGCCAACCTGCTCGGCTTCCCGACGTTCGCGCACTACCGCCTCGACAACTCGATGGCGAAGACGCCCGAGCGTGCCCTCGAGCTGATGGAGGCCGTCTGGACGCCCGCCGTCGCGCGCGTCCGCGAGGAGGTGGCGGACATGCAGGCCGTCGCCGACCGGGAGGGCGCGACCCTGACGATCGAGCCGTGGGACTACCGCTTCTATGCCGAGAAAGTCCGCGCCGAGCGCTACGACCTCGACCCCGAGTCGGTCCGGCCGTACCTCCAGCTCGAGAACCTCCGCGAGGGCATGTTCTGGGTCGCCGGCGAGCTCTTCGGCTTCGACTTCGCGCCTGCCGTCGGCGTCCCCGTGCCGCACCCCGACGTCCGCGTGTGGACCGTCTCGAACCGCACGACGGGCGCGCCGGTCGGCCTGTGGTACTTCGACCCGTACGCCCGGGCGGGCAAGCGCTCCGGCGCGTGGATGTCCGCGTACCGCAACCAGGAGCGTATGGACGCGCCCGTGACGACCATCGTCTCGAACAACTCCAACTTTACCAAGCCCGCGCCCGGCCAGCCCGTCCTCATCTCGTGGGACGACGCCGAGACGCTCTTCCACGAGTTCGGCCACGCGCTCCACGGCCTCAACTCGGACGTGACGTACCCCGGCCTCTCGGGCACGTCGGTCGCCCGCGACTACGTCGAG
>JBBSUZ010000186.1:0-6567 GCA_038233965.1 Rhodothermales bacterium
GGACCATTTCGAGCTGTTCTTGAAGGAATGCGAGTGGCGCTTCAACTACGGGAGCCCTCGCGAGCTGCTGAAAACCCTCCGCCGCTGGACCCTTATCTAGGCCAGCCCCTTTGCCTTTGTTCGACGTCGATGAAACGCAGATCCTGAAACGAGTTCAGGATGACAAGGTGTGGGGTGGGAGGAAGATTCTGCCCGCTGCCCGCTGCCCGCTGCCCTCACGCCGGCTCCCAGCGCTCGCTCACGTGGATGCCGCGCTCGGCGAGCATGGCGAAGAAGGGCTCGACGGGCAGGACCTGCTCGGCCGCGCCGACGCCGCCGCCCGGGACGGCGCGCGTGCCCAGCAGAACGGCGGCAGCTGCGGCGGGGAAGCCCGTGCAGCGCTGCATCGCCGACAGGCCCGACGCCTCGTCGAAGCGGTCGACGATCTCGTAGACGAGCGTGCCCGCCTCGCCCGGCGCGTCGGCCGTGCTGCCCGCCGTCCCCTCGATCTCGACGCGCACGACGACCGCGTCGTGATACGCACCCCCGAGGCGCTGCCGCATCCGGCGAACGAGGACGTCGCGGTAGGTGAGGTGCGTGCGGACGTCCAGCGAGGTCTTGTCGGCCAGCCCGAGGTCCAGCAGGAAGCGCATCTGGTCCGCGTGGCCCGGCAGGCGCAGCGTCTTGACGTCGAGGCGGTCCAGGCGGCCTTCGAGCGCCTCGGCGAGCGTGCCGAGGCCGCTGCCGGTGAAGAAGGCCTCCATCTGCCCGATGCCGGCGACGTCGACCGTCTCGAGGCCCGTCAGCGGCTCGCGCGTCTCGACGCGGCCCCCCCGCAGGACCGTCGACGGCTGCGGGTAATCGCTCAGGAGCTTCTCGGCCGAGTGCGCGAGGCGGTGGCTGAAGGGCTCGCCGGGGTCGGTCGGGATGTCGCCGACGCGGATGCGGGCGGCGCTCGCCGTCTCGAGGCGGGCGAGGCCGCGCACGGCGAGGATGCCGGCGAGGCCGGGCGCGAGGCCGCAGCCCGTCACGATGTGGCGCTGGCGGCGCTCGGCGAGGTCCGCGAGGTCGCGGTCGAGGCCGCTGATGGCGGGGCTGCTGAGGTCCACGAAGTGCGCGCCGAGGTCGAGCGCGAGGTGCGCGAGCCGGCTGCTGAGCTCGGGCCCGACGCAGGACACGACGACGGCGCTGCCGGCGAGGATGGGCTCGAGCGTGGGCGTGTCGCGCGCGTCAGCCTCATACGTGCGGAGGTTCGGGTGCGCGTGCTCGCTCCGGTAGGCGCGCAGCGTCACGGGCCGCGCCTCGCACATCTGGACGCGCGCGACCTCGGGCCGGCGGCAGAGGTCGTAGGCGACGGCCGAGCCGATGGCGCCGGCTCCGAGAACGGTGATCTTCATGACGGGAGCGGCGGGGGCCGCACGGTCGGTGAAGACGGAAAGGTACGGGCCGCGTGGAAGCGCTTAGCCCCGGAAAGGGTTGAGGGGTGACCGGGTTGAGAGGGAAAGCAGAGAGGTGTGTCCGTTCTGCCTTTCCCCTCAACCCTGAAACCTCTCAACCCGTCCGCGCGCCCACCAGCCGGCTCAGGCCGACGCTCACCGCGACGAGCGCCATCAGCAGCACGCTGTACGCCGCCGCCTGTCCGAACGCGCCCTGGCGCAGCTGTGCGAACGTCTCGACGGCGATCGGGCGGTTGTCGTAGACGTAGAGCATGACCGAGGCGACGAACTCGCCGAGCGCCGTCACGAACGTCAGCAGGGCGCCGGCGGCGATGGCCGGCGCGATGAGCGGCAGGACGACGCGGCGGACGGTCGTCCACGCGCCTGCGCCCAGGTCCTGTGATGCCTCCGCGAGGCGGTCGTCGACGCCCTCGAGCGCGGCTTGCGTCGCCCGCACGACGAGCGGCACGTGGCGCACGAAGTAGGCGATCGGCAGGATCCAGACGGTCCCGACGAGCACCTGCCCGGCCGTCCACACGTGCGGCGTGTTGAACGCGACGACGAGCCCGAGCGCGATCGACGTGCCCGGGATGGCGAACGGGAGGACGGAGAGCACGCGGACGAGCCCGCGCCCCGGCACGCGGCCCTTGGCGACGACGAACGCGACGGCGACGCCGAACACGACGTTCGCGGCCGTGGCGAGCGCCGCCATCCAGAGCGACGACGCGACCGGCGCGAGCACGTCGGAGTCCGACGCGAGCGCGGCGTAGTTGGCGAGCGAGAACGTGTCCGGGAACGCCTGGACCGTCCACGTCCCGTCGACGACGAACGAGAGCAGCACGACCGTCGCGACGGGCAGCGACACCACGACGAGCGCCCCGAGCACGCCGAGCCCGGCGAGCGCGCGCACGGCCGGGTTGCGGACCGGCTGCGCCGGTCGCCCGACGCCCTTCGCCGCGGCCGCCGACTGCGGACGGCGCTCCGCGAGGAACAGCACGGCGAGGCAGATCAGCGTCAGCACGGCCGAGATGGCCGCGGCGCGGTCCAGCGCCCCGTTCGTTTTGAAGGTGTAGATCTGCGTCGTCAGGAACGGCGTGCCCTCGGCGAAGAGGAGCGGGGCGGTGAAAGACGCCATCGACAGCATGAACACGAGCAGGCAGGACCCGGCGAGGGCGGGCCGCACGAGCGGCAGCACGACGCGCCGGAACGTCACGGCTGCGCTCGCGCCGAGGTCCGCCGAGGCGTCCAGCAGGCTCCCGTCGACGGTCCTGAGGGCCGCGCCGACGAAGAGGTACACGTAGACGTAGAACACGTAGATGTGGACGGCCACGACGGCCCAGACGCCTTCGAACGAGAACGGCACCTCAGCCGCGCCCGTGATCGCCTGAATCCCGCGCGGCAGCATCCCGCTCTCGCCGTAGAGAAACAGGAACGCGAGCACGCCGACGAGCGGCGGGAGCGCGAGCGGCAGCGCCGCCGCCGCCGCCAGCACGCGCCCGAACGGAAGCTGCACGCGCGCCAGCGCGACGGCCAGTCCGGTCCCGACGACCGCGCTCCCGGCGACGGTCGCGAGCGACACGAGCACGGACGTCACGAGCGCCCGCACGCCGACGGCGCGGGGCCGCCCGAACAGCTCGGCGAGCAGGCCCGCGTCCAGACCGACGCGGAACGTCGAGAGCTGCGGCACGAGCACGATGCCCACGAGGACGACGAGCACGAGCGCGGCGAGGACGGCGGACGTTCGGCGGGTGAGCATCGAGACGGGGAGACGGGCAATCGCGGAGATGTAGGGGCACAGCTTGCTGTGCCCGCGCCTCACGATAGCACGATGTCAACCGGTTGACGGGCCTGTCCGGACGTCATCATCCCGGCCCGTCCCACGACGTCCCGGATTCGCCTCGGCCGCGTCACCCCGGCGGAATGTGGGCGCGGAGGCGGGCGAGCATCCGCGCCGGGTCGTCGTCCACGACGAGTAGCGCGCGGTGCTCCGGGCGGACGAAGCGCTCGGCGGTCGCGTGGTCAAAGAAGCGCACGAGGGGCGCATAGTAGCCGGCGACGTCCAGCAGGCCGCAGGGCTTGGGGTGGAAGCCGAGCTGCGCCCACGTCATCATCTCGGCGATCTCCTCGAGCGTCCCGAGCCCGCCCGGGAGGGCCACGAACGCGTCCGAGAGGTGCGCCATGAGCGCCTTGCGCTCGTGCATCGACGCGACGACGTGGAGCTCGGTGAGGCCGTCGTGGCCGACCTCGCGGTCGGCGAGCGCCTGCGGGATGACGCCGATGGCCTCGCCGCCGCCGGCGAGGACGGCGTCCGCGACCACGCCCATCAGCCCGACGCGGCCACCGCCGGTGACGAGGCCGATCCCTTCGGCGGCGAGGTGTGTGCCGAGTGCGTGCGCGGCGTCGGCGTAGTCCGGGCGCGCGCCGGCGCTGGAGCCGCAGTAGACACAGAGGCGACGGATGTCGGGCACAGGGAATCGGGCAGGTGTCCGGCAAGCTATCGACGCCCGGAAGACCCGCGCACGGCAGGCGTCTCGTGAAGGAATCGTGCTGGACGGGGAACGCGGACGACCCACAGTGCTAAAATCGACGCCCGGGACTTCAATCCCTTCACGGGGGGCGCACGTGGTTCTTCGGCTCCGTAGTTTCGCCGACCCGTAGCGGACTCCGGCCGACCAGCCACTCTCTCCCCGCTGCCCACTCTGCCGCACTCACCCGTCCCGCTTCGTGTCATGAAGAACAACTCCGTCTTCTTCACGGTCGTCATCATCGCCGCGCTCATTGTCGCCGGCCTGATCTACGAATTCCTCCTGCCCCCCTACGTCAAGGACGGTGGCCCGCTCGTGGCCGTGCTCATCGCGCTGACGCTGATGGTCGTCACGTTCACGATCGAGCGCATCCTGTCGCTGCGCAAGGCGGGCGGCCGCGTCGCCGCCGTGCCGTTCATGCGCGACCTCCAGGCGCGCCTCGCCAACGACGACATCGCCGGCGCGATCGAGGCGTCGAAGAAGCAGCAGGGCACGCTCGGCTCCGTCCTCGGAGCCGGCCTCCGCCGCTACCAGTCGCTCGCCCAGATGGGCGGCTCGGACCGCAAGGACACCGAGGAGGAGATCCGCGCTGCCATCGAGGAGGCCACGATGCTCGAGGTGCCGCTCCTCGAGCGCAACCTCGTCGCCCTCTCGACGATCGCCTCCATCGCGACGATGGTCGGCCTGCTCGGCACGACGCTCGGCATGATCAAGGCCTTCGCCGCGCTCGCGTCGTCGACCGGTGCGCCGGACGCCGTCCAGCTCTCGCTCGGCATCTCGGAGGCGCTGATCAACACGGCCGGCGGCCTCGTCGCTGCCATCATCGGCATCGTGGCGTACAACTACTTCACGACGAAGGTCGACTCGTTCACGTACAACATCGACGAGGCGGCCGCGACGATGGTGCAGACGCTCGCACACAAGCAGGCCACGGTCGGCCGCTGAGCCGGCCTGCCGCGCCGGCCGCTCTCGAGCGCGCCGGTGCGGTGCCGCGGCGCGGGCCCCGTACGAGGAGCCATGCGCCATCCGTTCCGGCCGTCCAGGCCAACCCAACCGACCCATGATCAAGAAGATGAAGCGGCGGGGGCCCACCCTCGACATGACCGCCATGGTCGACGTCGCCTTCCTGCTGCTGACGTTCTTCATGCTGACGGCCCAGTTCAGCAAGGCGGACCCGGTCCCGATCGTCCTCCCGAGCAGCAACACGCAGATCAAGTTGCCGGCGACGAACATCCTCATGATCACCGTCGGCGCGGACGCGCAGGTGTACATCGGCGAGGACGGGCAGAGCGCTGCGGAGCCCACGCGCGTCCGCCTGTCGGACCTCCAGTCCGCACTCGTTCAGCTGCGCACGCAGAACCCGATGCTCCGCACGGTCATCAAGGCCGACCGCGGCGTCGCCTACGGACCCATCGAGGACGTCATGAAGGCGATGCGCGATGCCGACGTCACCAAGTTCTCGCTCATCACGGACCTCGAAGGGGCCGGCACGCCCGAGGCCGGCTCCTGACCGCGCGCCTTCTCTCTCTCTAGCGGGCCTCAGGCCCCACCCCGACCATGGCAGGTATGGACCTTGGTGGCGACTCCGGCGGACGTCACAAAAAGAAGCGGAAAGGCAAGCGCGTCGGCGTCCGGATGGACATGACGCCGATGGTCGACGTGGCCTTTCTGCTGCTGACCTTCTTTATGCTCACGACGGTCTTCTCGCGCCCGCAGGCGATGGAGGTCAACCTTCCCGAGTCCGAGGAGGAGATCGACGTCCCGGAGACAAAGGTGATGACGCTGCGCGGCTCCGACGATGACAACATCTACTGGAACATGGGCACCGAGCCTGTCCAGAAGATCGCCTACGACGGACTCGGCGCCGCGCTCGCACAGCAGCGGCAGGCCCTCGGCGACGAACTCATCGTGCTGATCAAGGTGGACCGCGAGGGCACCTACGAGAACATCGTCGACATGCTCGACGAGATCAAGCTGGCAGGCGTCACAAAGTTCAGCATCGCGCCGTTCACCTCGCAGGACAGCACGCAAGTCCTCCAAACGCGGGCGGGCGCCTGAGCCCTCCTCCCAACCGGGACCGACCTATGGCGACATCAGCCGCCGCCCCTTCCAAGGGGCCCGTTCAAGACACCTACCAGAGGATTCTGGAGTCGATCGCGCCGAACGCCTCACAGCTCAAGCGCAACTACAACGGCTACCTCGCGCGCGGTCTCGCGATCGCGGCGGTTATCCACCTGCTCGCCGTCGGCGCTTACTGGGGCTACGTCAAGGCCACCGAGGTGCCGGTCGTCGAGGCGACAGAGCTCGAGCAGGTCGCCTACGGCGACATCACGCCGCCGTCGATCACGGACGCGCCGCCGCCGCCCAACGCGCCGCCGCCGCCGGCCGCCGCCGCCGCGCCGCCCTCGGGCACGCCGACGCCGAAGCCTGACGCGGAAGTGCCGCCGGACCGGACGATCCCGGACCAGCGCCAGCTCTCCAACACCGGCCCGGCGACCTCGGGTGCGGGTACGGGTGTGATCGCCGGGACAGGCCCGCAGGGTCCGGCTCAGCCGGGGGCGGGGGCGGCGCCGGGGCCCGGCCCGCGCCCGCCCCCCCCCCCCCCCCCCGCCGGCCCGCGCCCCGCC